>JASIGD010000083.1 GCA_030045295.1 Streptosporangiaceae bacterium | reverse complement strand
AGGACGAGCTGGTCGGGCTGCTCGGTACCTACAGCGGGGTGATCACGCTGGACCCCGAACGGAAGGCGGACTTCTCCCGGCGGGTCCGGGCCTTCCTCGACCGCCAGCCGTGGGACCGGACCGACCTGCCGCTGATCTGCCGGTGCCTGCGGAGCAGGCGGCTGCCCGGGTAGCTCACCCGGGCCGCAGGCCGCGGTCGATGAAGCCGATCATCCGCTCGAAGCTGTCGACCCCTAACGCCGGGGAGCCCAGGTAGTGCAGGACGGCGAGGACACGGCGGTTGTCGCTCTCGTCCGGCGGCAGCCCGAGCTTGGTGAAGATGCTGGCCACGTGCTTCTCGACCGCCCCGCCGGAGACGACGAGCTCGGCGGCGATCGCGGAGTTCGACCGGCCTTCGGCCATCAGGGCAAGTACCTGGCGTTCCCGCGGGGTCAGCGTGGCCAGCCCGCCGCGCTGACGGCTCGCCCGGAACAGCTGGCTGACCACCTCCGGGTCCAGCGCGGTCCCGCCGCCGGCGACCCGCTCGAGCGCCGCGGCGAACTCGGCTACGTTAGCCACCCGGTCCTTGAGCAGGTAGCCGACGCCGGCCGCGCCGCCCTCCAGCAGCTGCGCGCTGTAGGACGTCTCGATGTACTGGGAGAACATCAGCACGCCGGTGCCGGGAAAGCTCTTCCGCAAGGCCAGGGCGGCGCGCAGCCCCTCGTCGGTGTGCGTCGGCGGCATCCGGATGTCGACCACCGCGACGTCGGGCCGGTACTCGGCTACCGCCGCCAGCAGCGCGTCGCCGTCGGTCACCGCCGCGCAGACCGAGTGCCCGCGATCCTGCAGCAGGCGGGTCAGTCCCTCCCGCAGCAGCGCGGCATCCTCCGCTATTACCACACGCATTACCGTCCCCTTAGGCCTTCAGCGGCAGCTCGACGGTCACCGCGGTCGGGCCGCCCGGCGGGCTGGACACGTCGATCCGCCCGTCCACCGTGGACACTCGTTGAGCCAGGCCCGCCAGGCCGCTTCCGCGCGCCGCGTCCGCGCCGCCGATGCCGTCATCGGTGACCTCCAGGCGGAGCACGCCGGATCGTTCGGTATGAATATTGATTTTGACCTGATTCGCGTAGCTGTGCTTGGTCGCATTGGCGATCAGCTCAGCCGCGCAGAAGTAGGCGATCGTCTCGATGGCGGGAGCGGGCCGCTGGCCGATTTCGGCGGTGACCGACGCGGGGATGGCGCTGCTCGCGGCCAGCGAGGCCAGCGCGCTGGCCAGGCCGCTGTCGAGCACCGGCGGGTGGATGCCTCGGGCCAGGTCGCGCAGGTCGGCGAGCGCGTCCATCGCGTTGCGGTGCGCCGCGTCGATCAGTTCCCTGACGGACGCGTTGTCCGGTTGCTCGTCGTCGTCGCCCAGCTTCTCCCGGGCCATGCCGAGGTTCATGGCCAGCGCGGCGAGCCGCATCTGCGCGCCGTCGTGCAGGTCCCGCTCGACCCGTCGCAGGGCGGCGGCGGAATCCTCCACCGCGAGCGACCGGGTCCGCTCCAGCTCGCTGACCCGCTCGGCCATGCTGCTCGGCCCGAGCAGCCCGCGGATCAGGCGGCGGTCGCCCCGGTCGATGGCCCGGGCCAGCCACGCCGCGCCCACCACGCACGCGGCGCCGGCCAGGGCCACGGGGAAGGTGCCCAGCCAGGAGCCGATCTTGACGTCTCCTCCGAACGGCACGGGTAGCACCGCGGTCAGCGCAGACCCGCTGCCCTGCGGCTGGTGATGGAACAGCAGCCAGTCGACCGGATAGGTGAGGTTGACCAGACCGAAGCCCAACAGCACGACCGCGTACAGCTGCACGGCCGCGACCGGCAGCTTGACCATGCTGTACCCGATGCTCCGCCAGGCCACCCGGTCCCGCAGCCGCCGGTCGAGGCGGCCGAGGATGCCGGCGCCCGGCTGGAACCGCGGCGGCGCGTCGACCCGGTAGCCGAGCAGCCGCGCGGCCAGGCGGCGGTGCAGCGAACCCAGCCGGCGCGACACCCGCAGCCCCACGGTCATCAGCAGCAGGCCCACCACCGTGCCCAGAATCGACGCGGAAACGGTGAAGCCCGACACCAGCAGCACCACGGTGATCCAGAACCCCGCGACTCCCGCCAGCCCGCCGAGGCCGCAGTACAGCAGCTCACGACGAGTCCGGCGGGTGAGCGGGGCACGCAGGATGGTGCCCGTCACCCGCCGGATGTCCTCTCCCATGGACCTTATTGTCTCCTGCTATGCGTCACCGTTCACGCGTCGCGGCGGGCCAGTGCCCAGCATCCTGCCGCGAGGGCCGCGGCCGCGTACAGACAGAGCAAGGCGAACCCGACGCCCGGTGACAGGCTGTGCGCCACGGGCTTGACCGCGGTGAGCGAGTTCTCCGCGATCAGCATCGGCAGGAACGGCCCGACCGAGTTCTGGATCGAGGTGCCCAGCGGCACCAAGATCAGCGGCAGCACGAACAGCATCCCGACGACGGCGCAGATCGCTCCGGCCGTGTGCCTGATGACCGCGCCGAGACCGAGGCCGATGAGGCCGACCAGCGCGGGATACGCGCCGGCCATCAGCACCGCCCGGAGCACGCCCGGCTGGCCGAGCGTGGCGTGCGGGGCCGGGGCCTTCAGTACCGCCTCGCCGACGGCGAAGGCGGCGAAGGCGAGTATCTCCCCCGCGAGCAGCGCCACCGCGGCGATCACCGCCGCCTTGGCCGCCAGGACCAGCGGGCGGCGCGGTGCCGCGGCGAACGTGGCTCGGATCAGGCCCGAGGAGAACTCGGTGGTGATCGCCAGTACCCCGAGGACGCCGATGGCGAGCTGGCCGACGAGCAGGCCGGCGTAGCTGTCGTTGGTCGGATCGAACGAGGCCCGGTCCTGGGGCGACATCGTGGCCCAGTGCTGATGGGCGAGGACCAGGATGGCGATGGCGATCATGCCCGCCGCGAAGACCAGCAGGGTCCACCAGGTGGAGCGGACGCTGCGCAGCTTCAGCCACTCCATCCGGGCGACGGTCCGGAAGCCGTAGCGTCCTTCGGCCTGGTCGGCGCCGGGGCGGGCAGCGTGGCTCAGCGTCGCGGTGGTCATGACACGCTCCTCAGGGTGTAGTCAGCGGCGTAGTCGGATGAGTATTCGGCGCTGCCGTCGGTGAGCTGGAAGAACGCCTCTTCCAGCGAGGTGCTGCGGGCGGACAGCTCGGCGACCGTGGTCTGGGCCAGCAGCCGGCCCCGGCCGATCACGATGAGCTGGTCGGCGGTCTGCGCCACCTCGCTGATCAGGTGGCTGGAGATCAGCACCGTGCGCCCGTGCGCGGCCAGGTTCTTGAGCAGGCCGCGGATCCAGCGGATCCCCTCGGGGTCGAGCCCGTTCACCGGCTCGTCGAGCAACAGCGCCGCCGGGTCGCCGAGCAGCGCGGCGGCGATGCCCAGCCGCTGGGCCATGCCGAGGGAGAACTTGCCCGCGCGCCGGTCCGCGGCCTTCGCCAGGCCGGTGATCTCGAGCACGTCATTGACGCGGCGGCGCGGGATGTCGTTGCTGACCGCCAGCGCGGTCAGGTGCGAGCGGGCGGTGCGCCCGGGGTGGAACGCCTTGGCCTCGAGCAGCGCGCCGACTTCGCGCAGCGGCCAGCGCAGCTCGTGGTAGCCGTGGCCGTTGATCCTGACCTGCCCGGCGTCCGGCCGGTCCAGGCCGAGGATCATCCGCATCGTGGTCGACTTGCCGGCGCCGTTCGGGCCGAGGAAGCCGGTCACCGTCCCGGGCCGGACGTCGAAGCTGAGGTTGTCCACGGCTGTGGTGGAGCCGTAACGCTTGACCAGGCCGCGTGCCTCGATCATGAGAAAGCCTCCCGTCGTTTTCTCAAGTTCTCTTGCGGAGCGTGCCCAGCCCCCGTCCGGTTGGGCACGCTCGATTGCCACTGAGGTTCACGCTATGAAGGAGGCGCCCCGCGGGGGAACGCGGTCACCACCCCTGTTTGGGGTGGGGTTTCCCCCCGTAAAGACCCTCCGCGCACATCCGCCCGGCCTTGCGGCCTACGGGGATTGACGGGTCCATGGGGCGGTTGCGTCAGTCCCAGGCCGGCTCGGTGGTCTCGCGGACGCCGCCGTCTGGCGTGAAGATGAGGAACCGCTCGAACGAGCGCGCGAACCAGCGGTCGTGCGTGACGGCGAGCACGGTGCCCTGGTAGGACTCCAGGCCCTGCTGTAGCGCCTCGGCGCTCGGCAGGTCGAGGTTGTCGGTCGGCTCGTCGAGCAGGAGCAGCGTGGCGCCGGCCAGCTCGAGCAGCAGGATCTGCAGCCTGGCCTGCTGCCCGCCGGACAGCGTGCCGAACGGCTGGCGCGCGCAGCTTTGCAGCTCGTACCGGGCCAGCGCGGCCATCGCCTCGTTGATGAGCAGCGCGTGCTCGGTCATCAAGATCTCGGCCGGGGTCCGTCCGGCCAGGTCAGGCCGGGCGTGGGTCTGCGCGAAGAAACCGGGTACCACGCGCGCGCCGAGCCGCGCCATGCCCTCGTGCGGCACCTGCTCCCCCGCGAGCAGGCGGAGGAAGCTCGACTTCCCCGACCCGTTCGCGCCGAGCACCGCCACCCGGTCGTCGTACCAGATCTCCGTGCCGAACGAGCCCGTGGTACCCGTCAGCGTCAGGTTCTCGCAGATCACGGCCTGCTTGCCGGTGCGCCCGCCGCGCAGCCTCATCCTCACGTTCTGTTCCCTGGGGGCCTGCTCGGGCGCGCCTTCCTCCTCGAACCTGCGCAGCCTGGTGACCGCGGCCTGCAGCCGGGATGCCATGTCCGAGTTGTAGGAGGCCTTCTGCCGGTAGGT
>JASIGD010000643.1 GCA_030045295.1 Streptosporangiaceae bacterium | reverse complement strand
CTACCTCGGCTCGGCCGCCTTCTCCTTCGCCAACCACCTGGACGGCCTGGGCGAGCTGGGCTCCGTCCCGACCTGGAACCTGCTCGTGATGCTCATCGGGCTGCCGCTCGTCGCGACGGCCGCCGGCTGGCTGCTGGCCGGCCGCGAGCCGTCCGCGATCACCCGCCAGCCGATGGAGTAGCCAGCCGACGGAGTAGCCAGCCGACGGAGTAGCCAGCCGACGGAGTAGCCAGCTGGCGGAGTAGGCGGCGCTGGCCCCGGGGGGCGACCCCGAGGTCCCCTCCCGAGGGGACCCGCCCCCCGGGGTCCCTACTGGCGCAGGCCGGGCCCGGAGTGCCTGCCCTCGCCCTGGTCGTCGCGCTCCAGGATCTCCGCCGCGCCGCGGACCACGCAGCGCAGTGGGTCCTCCACCAGGACCGCGCCGATGCCGGCGGCGGTCTCGATCCGGCTCACCAGGCCGGGCAGCAGCGCGCCGCCGCCGGCCAGCCGGATCTTGCCGCGGACCACGTCCTCGGCCAGGCCGGCCGGGATGTTGGACAAGATCTCGTGCACCGTCGCGGCGATCGCCGCGACGATGGGCTCGAGCGCGCCCGCCACCAGCTTCCCGGGCACGTATTCCGTGCGCGGGGTCCGCTGCCCGGCGTCGAGGCCGACCGCCTCCGCCCAGCCTTCCGCCCCGCCGGTGACCCCCAGCGTCATCTTGAGCTGCCGGGCGGCTCGCTGGCTGATGATCAGGCCGAGCTCGGACCGCGCGGCCTGCATGATCGCGTCGTCCATCGCGTTGCCCGCCTTGCGCAGCGACTCCGCCCGGACGACCCGCCAGCCCGCAACCGCCGCGACTTCGGTGGTCCCGCCGCCGATGTCGACTACGAAGCCGCCCGCCCCGCCGTTCAGGTCGAACCCGGCGCCGGCCGCCGCGGCCACCGGCTCGTCGACCAGCCGCACGCTGTACCTGGGCCGGCGGACGCCCAGTGCCGCGACGATGGACCGCCGCTCGACCGGCGTGGCGCCGCTCGGCACGCACACCAGGGCTTGCGGCCGCAGCAGGCTGACGCGTCGGCGCGCCTGATGCAGGAAACCGTGCAGCATGGCCGCGGTCGCGTCCAGATCGGCGACCACCCCGTCGCGCAGCGGGTGGATCACCTGGATATCCTGCGGTTCCTTGTCCGACAGCGCATCCGCGGCCGCGCCGACCGCGGCGACCTTGCCGATGGCCGTGTCGATGGCGATCGCGCTGGGCTCTTCGAGCACGATGCCTCGCCCAGCGACCCAGACGAGCGTGTTGACCGTACCGAGGTCGATGGCCACGCTACTTCGGAGGCGCATGATGCTCCCCTCTGCCCGTCGTGACGCTCGTCAACCCAGTGTGCTGATCAGGCCCACCCCGTCACATGACGGTCGACAAGCGTACAGCGGGAGCGCCGTTACAGGCCACCTGGCGGATCCCGCCGTTTGATCGTGTTCTTATCCGATTATGCGTGTTATGGTCGTCGAGGCCGAGGGAGGAGTCGTTCATGCAGCTGGCGAGGCCGGCGGCGGTCGCGTTCGCTGTTTGCGGTCTCACCACGGCTCTCGTAGCGGCGGGATCCGGACCCGGATCGGCGCCGCCTGGGTCGCTCGCCGCGGGTCCCGCGGCGACAGGCTCCGCCCTGGCTGACGTGATCCTCCAGCCAGGCGTCATCCGTATCGGCCGGGCGCAGGCGGGTCCGCCCAGCACGGCCGACTGTGAGAAAGCCTACAAGGTTGCGTGCTTCCAGCCGGCCCAAATCAGACGGGCGTACAACCTGCCCGCGCTGTACGCCCGCGGCGTGACCGGCAAGGGCACGACGATCGTCATCGTCGACTCCTACGGCTCGCCCACCATCGCAAACGACCTGCGCGTCTTCGACCAGACGTTCGGCCTGCCCGCCCCGCCGAGTTTCCAGATCATCCAGCCCGCCGGCCGGGTCCCCGCCTACAACCCGGCCAACTCCGACATGGTCGGCTGGGCCGAAGAGACCACGCTAGACGTGGAGTACGCGCACACGATCGCACCCGGAGCAAAGATCCTGCTGGCCGAGACGCCGGTATCGGAGACCGAGGGAGTACACGGCTTCCCACAGATAATCACGGCCGAGGAGTACGTGCTTAAGCACTATCACCCGGACGTGATCAGCCAGAGCTTTGGCGCCACCGAGGAAACCTTCCCGAGCCAGAAGGCGGTCGAGGCGCTGCGCGGCGCCTACCAGCTGGCCGACGAGGACCACGTCACCGTGCTCACCGCCTCGGGCGACTCGGGCGCCGCCGACGTCAAGCTGGACGAGACGACCTACTACCTGTTCCCGGTGACCTCGTGGCCGGACAGCGACCCGCTGGTGACCGGGGTCGGGGGGACTCAGCTGCACTTCAACGCCCAGGGCAACCCGACCGCCCCGACCGTGTGGAACGACACCTACAACAAGGCGACGAACGTGTTCGTCGACGGCAACCCCGGCCCGAACCCGCTGGCTAGCGGCGGCGGCACGTCCATCTTCTTCAGCCGCCCCTGGTACCAGAACGGCGTGCGCGGCGTCGTCGGCGACCGCCGCGGCGTGCCGGATATCTCGATGAGCGCCGCCTGCGACGGTTCGGTGGACATCTACAACACCTTCGCCGGCGCTCCCGTCGGCTGGTCCCCGACCTGCGGCACCAGCGAGGCCACTCCGCTGTTCGCGGGTGTCGTCGCCCTCGCCGACCAGGTGGCGGGGCACCCCCTGGGACTGATCAACCCGGCCTTGTACCAGCTGTCGGCCGAGCACGCGCCGGGCATCGTCGATGTCACCTCGGGAAACAACACGGTGTCGTTCGAGCAGGGCGGGCGCAAGCACACCGTGCCGGGTTTCCGCGCCGGGCCCGGCTACAACCTGGCCTCGGGGGTCGGCACGATCGACGCGCCGTACTTCGTCCCCGAACTGGCCCGCCTGGCCAGCCCCGGCCCGGATAGCCCCAGCCCGGGCAGCTCCCGCCCGGCCAGCCCCCGCCCGGCTAGCCACTGAGATGCGCCGATATTTATCGATCGGCAGGGGTATATTCTTATCACAGATCGTCACAGACCTTTCACTGAGAAGTCCGCGCCCGGCGCGCGAGTGACTGTCGGCCTGTCGGGCAGGTGTGCAGATCGTGGACTGCGGAACGACACGGAGAGGGTCCCGGAGTGTGGCGGAAACGCCGGAAACGCAGGGCTAAGCTGTCCAGGCAGCTTGCCCTCGGGCTGCTGGAAGACGCGCTGGGCCGGGTGGACCAACGGCGCCGCGGGCCGGAAACGAGCCCGCAGGCCCGAGAGCCCGCGGAACGCCCGGAAGGGCCCGGCAAGCGGCTGTCCGCATAACGCCAGCGTCACAGGCAAGCGGGAATCTGGAGCGAGCCTTCAGGTGTTCATCAGCTTCGTGGGGCTCACTGGAAGTAAACATCCGGACGCCCGACCTAAGGCGTGATTCAGATGCAGGACTACAGCGGCTACGGCCAGCCGCCCATGAGCGATTACGGGACGACCTCGCCACTGCCGCCGATGCCGCCCAGGCCGCCCAGGCGCCGCGTCGGGCTGCTCGGCTACGTGGCCGTGGCCCTGGTCGCGGGAGCGCTGGGCGCCGGCTCGGTTGTGGCCCTGTACCACCCCGCGTCCAACACCTCGGCGGCGCCGCAGCCGACCAGCAGCGGCCAGGTCCCGGCGCCCCTGCCAAGCAGCGCGGTACCGACGCCCAGCAGCGGTTCCGGCACGACCTCGGGCGAGACGGCGATCGTGGACAAGGTCAAGCAGGGCCTGGTGATCATCGATACCACCCTCCAGTACAACAGCGAGGAGGCCGCGGGCACCGGCATGGTGATCAACTCCGATGGCCTGGTGCTGACCAACAACCACGTCATCGAGGACGCTACCTCGATCACCGCGACGGACGTCTCGACCGGCCACACCTACCAGGCGAAGGTCGTCGGTTACGACGTGACCGGGGATATCGCCCTGATCCAGCTGCAAGGCGCGTCCGGCCTGCACACGGTCCCGCTTGGCGACTCCGCCACGGTCAAGTCGGGCGCATCGGTCGTGGCCATGGGCAACGCCGAAGGGCAGAGCGCCATCGTCCCGGCGGCCGGCCAGGTGACCGCGCTGAACCAGACCATTACCGCCAGTGACCAGGGCGGCTCGATCACCTCCGAGACCCTGCACGGGATGATCGAGACGAACGCGCAGATCATCTCCGGCGACTCCGGCGGCCCGCTGGCCAACTCCGCCGGCCAGGCCATCGGCATGATTACCGCGGGCAGCGGCGAAGGCTTCTCGGTGCAGCAGAACTCGGCCGGCTTCGCGATCCCGATCGACACCGCCCTGACCGTCGCCCGGGAGATCGCCGCTGGCCAGGCCAGTTCGACCGTCACGATCGGCTACCCGCCCTTCATGGGGATCTACATCGCGCAGGGGTCGGACAGCAGTCCGCAGGCCCAGGCCGAGCAGGAGAGCGGCGGCGGGTTGGGCGGGTTCGGCGGGAGCGGCTTCGGCGGGTTCGGCGGGAGCGGCAACCAGAGCTGCTACAGCAACGACCGCGACCTGACCGCGCCTTCGACCATCGCGTCGGTCAGCTCGGGCACCCTGATCGTGGGGGTCATCTGCGGCGGCCCGGCCGCGGCCGCGGGCATGACGGCCGGATCCGTCATCACCGCCGTGAACGGGCAGGCCATCGGCTCGCCGCAGGACCTGACCGGCGTGGTGTCCAAGTACCGGCCGGGGGCCGCGATCTCCGTAACCTGGGTCAGCCCGTCGGGCCAGCGCACGACCAGCAACCTGGTCCTCAAGGCCGGCCCGCCGCTGTAGGTGGCCAGGGCGCTCGGGCCGGCGAAGCAGACCATGACCCGGCCAGGCTGATCGCGTCCTGCCAGAACGGGAACACCTCGCCCTGCAGCGTCCAGCCGGTGCCGCGTGCTACTGTGACTGGCGCCGGACCCGGCGAATCTCGCGTCGGTTCTGGCCGCGCGCCAGGTAGCGAAGCCGGTGAAGTCCGCCACGGCGGACCATTCCGGCGCTGTCCCGCAACTGTGACGGCCCGCGCGGGCCCAAGCCAGGTCGCCTCCTGCCGCGCTTGACGATATCGACCCTCGTGGGAAGGGCGATCCGTCCTGGCGGGCCGGCGCGGCCCGCAGGCGACCTCGCCTTCCTTCCCGCCTACTCGGGAGGAAGTCGCACGATGAATCTCCGCGCGCGCCCCGGGCGCCTCGCCGTAGCAGCCACGGTGTTCTTCGCCGCGCTGGCCGGCTGCGCCTCGGCCAGCAGCACCAACAGCACCAGCAGTACTAACAGCACCACACCCGCCAGCCCGGCCGCCGCCGCGTCGTTCCCGGTCACGCTGACGGCGTCGAACGGCCGGGTGACCATCAAGGCCAGGCCCGGCCGGATCGTCTCGCTCGCCCCGACCGCGACCGAGGACCTGTACGCGGTCGGGGCCGGACCGCAGGTCGTGGCCGTTGACTCCGACTCCGACTACCCGCCCGGCGTGCCAAGGACATCTCTGAGCGGCCTCACCCCGAACCTCGAGGCCATCGCGAAATACCAGCCGGACCTGGTCATCTCCTACCAGAACGCCAACGGCCTGGTCTCCGGGCTCGGCAAGCTGGGCATCCCCGTGCTGATCGAGCCGCCCGCCGCCACGCTGGACGACGCCTACGCGCAGATCGACCAGATCGGCCAGGCCACGGGGCACTACGCGCAGGCCGAGCGGACCGTGGCGTCGATGAAGACGCAGATCACCAAGTACGTCCGGCAGGCCGGCTCGTCGCACCCCAACCTGACCTACTACTGGGAGCTGACCGCCAACCCCTACTACTCGGTCACCTCCTCGACGTTCATCGGGCAGATCGTCGGGCTGTTCGGCCTGAAGAACATCGCCAACGCCGCGAACAAGGCCTCCGACGGCGGCTACCCGGAGCTTTCCGAGGAGTACATCGTCACCGCCGCGCCGCGGATCATCTTCCTGGCCGACAACCAGGCCGCGGACGGCGGCCAGACACCGGCGGTCGTGGCGGCGCGGCCGGGCTGGTCGGCGATCCCGGCGGTGAAGGACCACGAGGTCATCGGGCTGAACGACGACATCGCGTCCCGCTGGGGGCCGCGGCTGCCGCAACTGGTCGAGCAGATCGCGCAGGCCGTCGAGCGGGCGGCCGGGTCGTGAGACCGGCGGCGCGGTGAAGGCGGGCAGCCGCGGCAGGCGGCTTCGCGCCGCACGCGGCTACGGCATCGCGGCGGCCTTCCTGGCCGCCGCGATGCTCGCCAGCGCCCTGGTCGGCGCGGCGGACCTCAACCCGGCCGCGACGGTCACCGCGCTGCTGGACAAGATCCCGTTCGTTCACCTGCCGTCGAGCCTGAGTTCCCTGGACCGCGCGGTCCTCTTCCAGATCCGGCTGCCGCGCATCGTCCTCGGGGCCCTGGTCGGCGGGCTGCTCGCCGTGGCCGGGGCCGGATACCAGGGCGTGTTCCGCAACCCCCTGGTCGACTCCGGGATGCTCGGCGCGTCTGCTGGGGCCGGGCTCGGCGCGACGCTGGCCATCGTGTACTTCAGCGGCCTGGGCCCGGGAGCGGTGCCGGTCGCCGCCTTCGCCGGATCCCTGGCCGGGGTCGCGATCGCCTACGTGGCCGGCGCCGTCCGGGGTCCGGGCACCGCTACGCTGCTGCTGGCCGGGGTGGCGGTGGGCCTCTTCCTCGCCGCCGTGCAAACGTTCGTCCTGCAGCGATCGGCCGAGGACCTGCAGCAGGTCTACTACTGGCTGCTCGGCTCGCTGTCCAGCGCCACGTGGCAGCAGGTGGCCGAGATCCTGCCCTACTCGGTGATCAGCGTCGCGGTCGTGCTGGTGCACGGCAGGCACCTGGACGTGCTGTCCGTGGGCGACGAGGAGGCCCGGGCGCTGGGGATGCGCCCCGAGCGCGTCCGGCTGATCGTGGTCGCCGCGTGCGCGCTGGCCGCGGCCAGCGCCGTGGCGGTCAGCGGCCTGATCGGCTTCGTCGGGATCGTGGTGCCGCACGTCGTGCGCAGGCTGGCCGGCACCTCCTACCGGCTGGTGCTCCCGCTCTCGCTGCTGGTGGGCGCGGGCTTCCTGGTGCTGGCCGACACCCTGGCCCGTACCGTGGTCTCGCCTGCCGAGCTGCCGATCGGCGTGGTCACCGCGCTGGTGGGCTCGCCGGTGTTCGTCTGGATCCTGCGCTCGACCAGCGCGGTGCGCACGTGAACGCGATCGCCGTGCACGGGCTTACCGTGGAGCTTGATCGCGTCCGGGTGCTGCACGAGGTGTCCTGCGCCGTCCAGGCCGCGGGCTGGACCGCGCTGATCGGTCCGAACGGAGCGGGCAAGACCACGCTACTGCGCGCGCTGGCCGGGCTGCTGCCGCACCGCGGCACGATCAAGGTCGACAACGCCGACCTCGGCTCGCTGCGCGCCCGCGGCCGCGCCCGCCTCATCGCCTACGTGCCGCAGGCTCCGGTGCTGCCGCCGGACATGACGGTCGAGGAGTACGCCCTGCTGGGCCGCACGCCCCACCTCGGGTACCTCGGCGGCCCCGGCCGCCGGGACCGCGAGAAGGCCGCCGAGGCGTTGGACCGGCTGGACGTCAGCGCCTTCGCGGACCGGCGGCTCGGCCGCTTGTCCGGCGGGGAACGCCAGCGCGTGGTGCTGGCCCGCGCGCTGGCCCAGGAGCCCCAGGTGCTGCTGCTGGACGAGCCGACCAGCGATCTGGACATCGGGCATCAGCAGCAGGTGCTCGAGTTGGTCGACGAGCTGCGCCGCAGCCGCGGCGTGACCGTGGTCTCCACGCTGCACGACCTCACCCAAGCCGGCCAGTACGCCGGCCAGCTGGTGCTGTTGCACCACGGGCGCGTCGAGGCCGCGGGGACCGCGGCCACGGTGCTCACCCAGGACCTGATCGCCCGGGTCTACGCCGCCCGGGTCACCGTGAGCGCCGATCCTGACGGCCGGACGATCGTCACCCCCGTGCGCGAGCCGCCCGCCAGGGGCTCTACTCGACTTCCTTGAGGATGTGCTGCATCTGCTCCATCTTGTCGCGGAGCTCTTCTATCCGCACGCTGAGGTCGGTGAGCCTGAGGTCGAGGTGCTCCTGGGTGGTGATCGCCACATCGCTGAGCCGGCGGTACTCGTCGGCAAGATCACGGTATTGCCCGCCGGCGGTGAGCTCCGCCCGCGCCTGCCGCGAGGCGGTCAGCTGCCTGGCTATCACCCACGTGACCAGTACGACCGCGGCCGCCAGCGAAACGGTGAATGTCAGCCAGTCATTGGGATTCATGGCCGCACCCGCGCGTCAAGATCACCATCAACGTGCAGTGACTCCACCGCGATCATGATCGTCCCGGGCGTCAGCTGCAGCGCGAAGGGCGTTACTTCGTAGAACTTCATCGCCTTCCCGTCCTCTGATACTTCGATGACCGCCGATACCAGCCCGGCAGCCTCTAGCTTCCGCAGGTGAACCTGTAGCAGGGCGCGGCTGATGCCCAGTTCGCGCGCCAGCTGGCTCACGTAATTGCGTTCCCCCGCCAGGGCGGCGACGACCCGCAGCCGGTGCGGATTGGCCAGCGTGGCCAGCACTCGCAGCAGCTCGTCACCGGTCAGGTCCGAGGTGTCCACAGCGTCCAATCTCCTACCTGCCAAGAAAAATTAGCAGATGCAAGACAAGCCCGTCGAACCATTTTCTAGGCGACGCGGCGAACGGCGCCAGGCGGCGCGGCGGGCACGGCCTGCGGATGGAAGATCGAGGCCAGCGCCTCGACGCCGTTGACCAGCCGGGGGCCGGGGCGGACCACGATGCCGTCGGCGTCGATCGCCCAGACCGGCACGCCGGGCAGTGCCCCGGCTGCCACCGCCGCCTGCTCGGCCGCGCCTTCCAGGTGATAGCCGCACGGCGCGACCACTACCAGGTCCGGCGCCGCCGCCGTAACCGAAGCCCAGCTGGTCTGTACCGACGGCGCACCGGGCTGGGCGGCCACCGGCAGGCCGCCCGCGGCGGTCACCAGGTCCGGCACCCAGTGACCCGCGGTGAACGGCGGGTCCACCCACTCGACCACCGCGACCCGCGGTCTCACCGACCCGGCGACGCCGGCCGCCACCACGTCCAGCCGCGCGCGCAGTTCAGCCACAACAAGCGCGGCGCGCTCGGGTACCCCCGCTCGCTGCCCGACCGTCAGGATCGAGTCCAGCACCTCCTCGAGCGAGCGCGGATCGAGGGTCACCACGTCAGCCCGGCACCCCAGGTATCGAAGCGCGTCGCTGACCTGCCCGGACGGCAGCGCGCAGACCCGGCACAGGTCCTGGGTCAGGATAATGTCGGGTTCCAGCCCGGCCAGCGCCCGCGCGTGCAGCGTGTAGAGGTCCCGGCCGGAAGCAAGCTGCGAGCGGACGTAGCCGTCGATCTCGCCGGGCGTCATCCCGGACGTATCCAGGCCGCCCACGACAATGACCTTCTCCGCGCGCGCGGCCGGCGGCTCGTCGCACTCGAAGGTGACCCCGGCCAGGTCGTCGCCCAGGCCGAGGGCGTACACGATCTCCGTCGCCGAGGGCAGCAGCGAGACCAGGCGCACGATTCCAGGGTAGAGCCCAATTTCGCGGCCGTGCCCTGTCAGGCAACCTTTGCCCCGCAGGCCCCAGCAGCCGTCCCGGACGCTGCGGCCGGCACGATCGTGGACAGAAACCGCCGGAATTACCGGGGTTTCTGTCCACGATAATGATTTCGGGTATCAGGCCCGGGGTGACGAGACGCTGGCATGCCGTACTGCGTTCCCCGCAGCCACACCAGTCTCGCAGACCCCGGTCCCGCCGTACCGGGAGGGCAGCAAGGCGCCGACGCCCCTGCCTGACCGACGCGCGGACCTAGGTTGCCGCCGCACTGGACGCTTAACCGGCCGATGCCGGGGGAGCAGGCCCTTTCGGACCGAGAGAAAAGAAAGGAGCGGCTGTGAGTGCTTCAGATAAGGCGAAGGACAAGGCCCAGGCGGTCAAAGGCAAGTGTTCCCTGAGCTCGGCCATACGGGCCTCGAGAGCCATCATCGTCGATCCGATCTTCTCGATCTGGTCGCCGCTGAGCGAGCACCATCCACGACAGCGACGTGGTCGAGAGCCACGAAGACGCGATGGACAGGGAAGACGGTTCCCAGAACGGTGAGTCCAGGCAGGCCGCGGCGGACGAGCCGACGACACCGACCGCGACCGGCCCGAGGATGTCGAGGCCGAAGATGCCAAGGCCGAGGAGGGACATGAAGCCCCCGCCTACCCCCGGTCGGCTCGGCCAAAACAGATTC
>JASIGD010000642.1 GCA_030045295.1 Streptosporangiaceae bacterium | reverse complement strand
ACCAGCGCGGCCCGCCCCGCGCGAGAACCGCTGGCCGGATACTCGCACCCCAAGCCGATGGTCTTCTCCGGCCTGTACCCGGTGGACGGTGACGACTACCCCGAGCTCCGCGACGCACTGGACAAGCTGCGGCTGAACGACGCGGCGCTGGTGTACGAGCCGGAGACGAGCGACGCGCTCGGGTTCGGCTTCCGCTGCGGCTTCCTCGGCCTGCTGCACATGGAGATCGTGCGCGAGCGGCTGGAGCGGGAATTCGACCTGTCGCTGATCTCCACCGCCCCCAACGCCGTCTACCGCGTCGTCATGGACACCGGGCAGGAAATCACGGTGACCAACCCCAGCGACTTTCCCGGCGGGCCGGAGCCGCACAAGGGCAAGGTCGACCGCGTTTACGAGCCGGTGGTGCGCGCGACGGTCATCTCCCCGGCGGAGTACATCGGCACGATCTTGGAGCTGTGCCAGAGCAGGCGCGGCGCCCTGATCGGCATGGACTACCTGTCCGCGGACCGGGTGGAGATCCGGTACACGCTGCCGCTCGCCGAGATCATCTTCGACTTCTTCGACCAGCTCAAGTCCAGGACCCGCGGCTACGCGTCGCTCGACTACGAGCCCGCCGGCGAGCAGCAGGCGAACCTGGTGAAGGTCGACATCCTGCTGCAGGGTCAGCCGGTGGACGCGTTCAGCCAGATCGTGCACGCCGACGAGGCCCGCGACTACGGCCTGGCCATGACCGCGAAGCTCAAGGAGCTGATTCCGAGGCAGCAGTTCGAGGTGCCGATCCAGGCGGCGGTCGGCTCCCGGATCATCGCCCGCGAGAACATCCGCGCGCTGCGCAAGGACGTGCTGGCGAAATGCTACGGCGGCGACATCACGCGCAAGCGCAAGCTGCTGGAGAAACAGAAGGAAGGCAAGAAGCGGATGAAGACCATCGGCCGGGTCGACGTGCCGCAGGAGGCGTTCGTCGCGGCACTTTCCACCCAGCCAGCGGATCGCAGACAGCGGTAACCCGAAAATCTCTTTACTCCGAACGGGCCGTCGTGCCCGCCCGGAGCCCGGTTCTACGGCTGCGGCGAGATCACCGGGGAAAAGGATGGCGCCGCGGGCTGCTGGTACGTGATGTAAGGCTGCAGGTTCACCTGCTGGACCCGGAGCGGAACGGCCTGGGTGTGCGTGGTGATGATGGCCGTGACCAGAGCGGCCAGCGTGAATATCACGAGCGCGGTAATGACCAGCGCGGCGGCGGACCGCCAGTTGCTGGCCGGGGCGGCGGCGGGCGGGACCACGGCCCCCGGCCCCTGGTACGGGAGCGCGTGCGGGAATTGCGGACTCGGGAGCGGCCCGGCCGGCAGGTCCGCGGTCAGCGCCCACAGCTGTCCGTAGGTGCGCGCCGCGTAGGCCTGCGCCACGCGATCGTCAAGCTCGTCCTGGGTGAGGCGTCCCTCGCTGAAACCCGCGCGGAGCACGCCCACCGCCCGCTCACGATCAGCGGTGCCCGCCAGCCAGGCGGGATTGATCCCTGGAACCGCGTCGGCCTCGGAGGGCCAACCCTCCCAGACCCCCCCGTTCGGGGGGAGCGATTCCCCCGAACCTCCCTTGGGACCGTATGCCACGTGAGCCTCCCGAGGATGCCTCTCTTGAGTGTAGACGCGCGACACGCTTCACGAGTGCCATTGAATTTCTGCGCGCCGGGCCGGCCAAAGCGGCTGGCTGAACGTCTCAGCTCGCTCGTACGGTCTGTATCCGCAGTTCGGGGCCGTCTCAGGGGCCGCCGACCGGTCCCCCCTGGGGGTTGTGCGCGATCTGGATCGCAGCGCCGACCAGCGTGGCCGCGATAAGGACAGTCCAGAAGATGATCGCCATGTAGCCCAGCACGAGCCCGCCGGTGGCCAGTCCGTCGCCGCGCTGCGACGTCAGCTTCATCTGCCGACGCGCTATATGCCCGCAGATGACGGCGGGGATGGCGGTCAGCCCGGCGGTGAAGAACTCGGCCACGCCGAGCACGAGCGACGCGATAGCCATCGAGTTCGTGTCGGAGGGCGGCGGCTGGTGGGCAGGTACCGGCCAGGCTGGCAGCGGGCCTGCCGGCAGGTCGGCGGTGAGCGCCGCCAGCTCGCCGTAGGTGCGGGCGGCGTAGGCCCGGCCCATCCGGTCGTTGTACTCGTCCTGAGTCAGACGGCCCTCGGCGAAACCCGCCTTCAGCACGTCCACCGCGCGCTCCCGGTCCGCCGAGGCGGCGAGCATGGATGCCTGCGACCGGACCTGGTAACCGGCCTGCGGGACGTGGTAGCCGGTGGGCGGGACATGGTAACCAGGCGCCGGGACCTGATAGCCGCCCGACGGCACCTGCGAGCCGTCGGGCTGGCTGTACCTGGGGTACTGGGCCGGCCATTGCGACTGGTTATCTGCCACCGATGCCTCCCGTGAACGCGACCCGGGTACCTACCGAATCTCGCGACGGTTCCAGTCTAAGCGCGCGAATCGCTAATCGGGCAGTGCCGGCCGTGTCGACCCGGGGGACGATCCCCGAAACCCCCCGAAACCCCCGCAACCGGCGGACGACCCCCGGAATCCCCCGCAGCCGGGGACGAATCCCCCCTTGCGCACGGGTAGCGTGGCGGGCATGCCTGGTGCCCTGCCCGACGGCGAGCCCGTACCCGCCGAGGGGACTCTGCCGCCCAGCGCGCGCAGCGGGCTGGGCGGGCGGCCGTTCGGGATCTACGTGCACGTACCGTTCTGCGCCACACGCTGCGGTTACTGCGACTTCAACACCTACACGGCCGCGGAACTCGGCGGGCAGGCCGGTGCCGCCGCGGTGTCGCTGGAAACCTATCCTGGCCTCGCGATAGCCGAGATCGGGTTCGCCCGCAAGGTGCTTGGCTCCGCTGATCTGCCGGTGAGCACGGTGTTCTTCGGCGGCGGCACGCCGACTCTCATGCCCCCGGCCGCGTTCGGTCACATCCTGCGGGCCATCGACGCCGAGTTCGGACTGGCGCCCGGGGCCGAAGTGACCACCGAGGCGAACCCGGAAAGCGTCGACGAAGCCGTCTTGGGCGAATTGCGGGCTCAGGGCATTACCCGCGTGTCGTTCGGGATGCAAAGCGCGGTACCCGGCGTGCTCGCCGTTCTGGACCGGGTGCACCAGCCGGGGCGTCCGGCGCGCTGCGCCGCCTGGGCCCGTGCTGCCGGGTTTGAGCACGTCAGCCTGGACTTGATCTACGGGACGCCGGGGGAGACCGACGCTGACTGGCGGCGCTCGCTGGACGCCGCCATCGGCGCGGGACCCGACCACGTGTCCGCCTACGCGCTCACCGTGGAAGCGGGCACGCGGCTAGCGGCGCGCGTGCGGCGCGGCGAGCTGTCCGCGCCCGACGACGACGTGCTCGCGGAGCGCTACCTCCTCGCCGACGAGGTGCTCGCCGACGCCGGGTTCGGCTGGTACGAGATCTCCAACTGGGCGGCGGGCACGGGATCGAGGTGCGCGCACAACGTGCTCTACTGGACAGGCGGCGACTGGTGGGGCGTCGGGCCTGGGGCACACAGCCATGTCGGGGGAACCCGCTGGTGGAATGCGCGGCATCCGGCCGCTTACGGCGCGAGGATCGGCGCCGGGATCAGCCCCGGCCAGGCCAGGGAGATCCTGGCCGAACCCGAACGGCAGCTTGAGCGCGTCATGCTGCTCATCCGCCTGGTCGGGGGATGCCCGGTCTCGGTTCTCGGCCCGGCCGGGCAAAGGAACGCGGCGGCGGTGGTCGCCGAAGGGCTGGCCAGCCCCGGTGCCTACGCCAGCGGCCGGATCGTGCTGACCACCCGCGGCCGCCTGCTCGCGGACACCGTGACGCGCAGACTCACCGAGTAATCGGCGTCCTGGTCAGCAGAACCCGGCGTTCGCCGGCCCGGACGGTCATTTCGCGATCCGCGCGCAGATCCAGCCGGGCACTTCGTACCGTTCACCGCGGTTTGCCGCGCCGACGCCGCGGATGAGGTAGTTCAGCATGGCCAGCCAGAGCACGAAGGCGATGGGCAGCACCACGACAAGGGCCACGGTAAGGCTATCCAGCACCAGCAGGCCGCCGATAATCACGCAGCACACCGCGTACAGCGTCCAGGTGAGCGACAGGTTCAGCGCGATGGCCGCGTGGTAGCGCATGAACGCCGACCGTCTGCCCCTGGTCACGAAAACGACCAGCGGGATGACCGGCCCGAGGAAGATCGCACCCAGGTAGCCGGAGATTGCCCAGGTCACGTCCGCGTCGCGAGCAGGCTGGCCGCCGCCGAGACCGTCCTCAGCCTGGCCCCTGGCGACCCACGGGCCGGGTCCGGATCGCGTCGGCATGCCTGTCATGGTCCTCGTGTGTCATCCGCTGCTGCTGTCACGGTATTGCTTCCTCGCGATGGTGACGAAACCGGCCAGCTATTCGTTCCCGGGGCTGGCCGCGAAGTCGATCGGCTCCTCGACCCGGCCCAGCAGCTGGGGGCTGCGGGTCGGCGCAGCTCGTGACCGAACGCATGGCCGCCGCGGCAGTTCGCCTCGCCGTCGCGCGCGGGAACTTGTTAGACACCATAGACTTAGCACTCGGGGCTTTTGAGTGCCAGGGAGGTGAACGCGTGCTAGACGAACGCAAGCTGACGGTACTCCGGGCGATCGTCCAGGACTACGTGTCCACCACCGAGCCGGTGGGA
>JASIGD010000641.1 GCA_030045295.1 Streptosporangiaceae bacterium | reverse complement strand
CGTCCTTTTCTGGCCAGGGATACGAAGGGCAGACATACCAGGACCAGGGCTACGACCGCGGATCCTATCCAGGCCAGGGCTATGAGGAGCGCGGGTATCAGGAGCCTGGTTACCAGGGACCGGCCTACCAGGAACAGGGGTACGGCAACTACCACGAGCAGGGAGGTCAGAGCTTCGAGGCTCACGGTGGCTACCGGGACGCGGAGGGCCCGACGGATCCCGCAGGTCCTGTGGACTACTCCCCCCAGGGCTACCAGCCGGGCGGCTACGGCCAGCAGGGTTATCAGCAGGACCTCGGTCAGTCCTATCCCGATCACGGATACAACGAGTACGGATACGCGGAGCAGGACTACCGCGACCCGGGTCAGGCTTACCAGGAACAGGGATATAACCACCCAGGCGATCAGCCGAGCAGCGGCTATACGTCCAACTACGATGACGCGGCCGGCTACGACCGTGCCAGCTACCCCAGCGCCAGCTACGACCGAGCCGGCTACGACGGGGCCGGCTACGACGGGGCCGGCTACGACGCGGCCGGTTACGACGCGGCCGGTTACGACGCGGCCGGCTACGACCGGGCCGGTTACGACGGGGCCAGCTACGACGGGGCCGGCTACCAGGGCGGCTCGGGCCGGTCAGGCGGGTACCGCCAGCCGCCTTCCGGCAGCTCAGGGGACCGTGCCCGGTACCAGGACTCGGACGTGACGCCGAACCAGTCTGTTTCTTCGTTCCCGTACGACGGCGGCCCGCCTCCGCGCCGGGAACACAGACGCCGCCGCCGGCGTTAGTACCGAACAGCCGGTGCGGCTGTGTCCCCCGGGCCGCACCTACTGCCTTCGCGGAATACCGTTCGGCTGGAGCCGCGTCGCGCCTTTCGCCGAGAGGCGACCTCCGCACCGGTTAGCGTGACGAAGGGCCGGCGTGCCTGGCGAGCGACCTGCTCGCCGGCCGTCGGCCCTTCGTTTTGCCCGCTCACCGCGGACGGGCCGCGCCAGTCAGACCGGTCCCGGCGGATTGGGCTGCGGCTGCTCCGGGCCGCCTGGCGTGCCCGACTTGCCCTCACCGACCACGGGAGCTGCGCCGTCGCCGTCGGTTTCCGGCGGGACGGGACCCACCATCGCGTTGAGTACCTGCGAGTTCGGGATGGACATCACGGTACCGCCGGTGTCGAAGCGGACGTAGGTGATCCCGATGTCGGTCACGATGCCGTCGAGCGTGCCGCCGAGCGCGCCGGCCCGGAGCCGGATCGCCTCGCCCACGCGGAACGGCCTGGCCAGGAGCAGCACTATGCCGGCGAACACGTTGCCGAGCGCCTGCTGCGCGGCGATGCCGATGAACACGCTGGTCAGCGCGCCAGACAGAACCAGCTGCGAGACGGGCACGCCGAACAGTACGAGGGTAATCACCAACGTGGTGAACGCGCCGACGACCAGGATGGCGTACCGGATAACGGCGGCGTGCGAGGTGCCCAATCTTGGCAGGAACAGCTCCCGGGCCTTCCCGGCCAGGCCGTAGGTGGCTATGGACCCGAAGACCAGGAATAGAAACGCCGTCCCGCTCGCAATGACCTGGTCGGTCGCATGGCTGGAGGTCGGCCAATGCGAGATGTGGCGGGACGCGTGGTGGGAGACGACCGCGGCGGCGATCGCGAGCACCAGGGCGATAATCGACTTCCACGGTCGCGTCTTGCGCTTGACGCTCTGCACGTGGGCCGACAGCTCCTCGTGTATCCCGTTCCGGGATTGCACCCGCCGCTCCTCCCTCCCGCCCTCCGGTGCTCTGTCCGCCTAAACCGTATCCGGCGCGAAGCGGCGGGGTGCGGCTGGGCACAAAAACACCCGGTCCCGGCGACTCCCTCAGCGGGAGCCGCCGGAACCGGCAGATAGGCGCGGTCAGCGCGCGGCTGGTCAGCCCAGGATCGGCTTGCCCACGGGGACAGAGAACCTGCCGCCCATGCCGTTGGCCACGCCGGCCGCCGAGGTATACCAGGCGACGAGCGCGGTGAGGATGCCGACGTACCCGCCGAACTTGATCGTCCCGGAGCTGTTGGCGAAGGCTCCGATGAACAGGATGATCTCGGTGAGTTCCAGGGTGAGGAAGACGGCGAACACGGCCGTGTTGATCTGGAGGCTCCAGATCAACATGTAGGTGTTGAAAATGGCGAACGCGAGCAGGATCCAGCCCTTGTCATGGGTAAGCAACAAGCTCGTGGCCGCCAGCCCGGCCGGCGTCTTGGCCGCCGCGACCGCCGGGTTGGCTACCAGCACTACCCACAGGCCGAGGCCGATCCAGAATGCGCCGTAGGTGGAGAACGCGGTCGCGCCGAACACGTTCCTGTTGCGGAACTCCCACATGCCGGCGAGCAGCTGGCCGAACCCGCCGTACGCGAAGGCATAGCCGAGGAAGGCGGCACCGGTGGCCTTGGTCATCCAGCCGGCGTTCGCGGCTGACAGCAGGAAGGTGGTGAGGGCGAAGGCGCCGAGCCCGAGCGGGGCAGGATCGGCAATCGGTGAAGGGGGTGCAGTGGTGGCACTGGGCTGGACTGTACGGTCTTCGCTGACGCTCAAAAGGATCCCTCCTAATGAAGGAACGGCCCGTCTGCTCTCGGCGTGCCGCGGTTGCAGCCGAGACGGCGGATGCCCGTCGTTAAGTGCGTGCCTGGCGTGAGAAACTTTGTCTCTCGCGCCAAAACCCTTCCCAGGTCACATCTGACCCAGATTGACCAGATGAAAGATTCGCCAACAGCGTAACGCGACGTGGGTCGCGGTGCGAGACCCAAAACCCCTCACTTTTTGTAACCATTTTGGTGGCGGCCCCACAGTGAAGGCGCCGGGCGAAGGTTTCCCCTCGCCGACGCGCCGGCGAATCGCGATCGGGGCGAGCCCTCGGGTCCGGCTGGCACTAGGTAAGATCGAGAGAACTCAAGGAAGGCTCCCGGGAGTCCGCTGATGATCGAGCAACCGATCCGTGCGTCCGACAACGAGCGGGACAGCGTCGTCGACGTCCTGCGCGACGCGTACACGGATGGGCGGCTGACGCTTGACGAATTCGATGAGCGCATGTCGGCCGCGTTTGCAGCGAAGACCTGGACCGAACTGCGGGAGCTGACAGCCGATCTCCCGGTCGAGCCCCTGCTCGGCGCGGACCTGAACCACCGTGCCCCGCCCGCCCAGCCCCAGCCGGCGCGGCTCACGGCCGGACCACGCCAGGCCCGGCGTGAGCGGCCACTCGGTCGCCTGCTGCCCGTGCTGTTCGTCTGGATCTTGATCTCGGCGTCGGCGGGGTCGCCCGATGTCGCCGCTGCCCTCTCGACCCTCTTCATCTGCCTGCTGGCCTGTCGGCTGGCCAGCGGGAAGCGCTGGTGACCATAAGTGACGGCCAAGACGCCGGAACGCGTCATTAACCGGTAACGCTCGTGCCCGCGCTAGCCGACGGCTACTATGGGTCAGCCGGCGCGTGAAGAGGCACGCCGGCCTGCTGGATCACCTGGGAGCCTGCGGGATCAGCGTCAGGGCCGGAAATGTCCGGCAGGCTAAAGGAATCGGGAGGCGGTCGTTGACGAACGCGACCACCGGTAGCGAGCGGATTGTTCCCGGTCAGCAGCCGCCTGCGGGGGAGCGGAGTTCGCTGCTGGCTCGGCTGGCCCGGCTGGCCCGGCCTGCGGTACGCAACTGGCAGTTCGGCCTCGTGGTGCTCGCCGCGGTGGCGGTGCGCGTCATCGTGGTGATCGGCTATCCGCCGATCCTCTGGTTCAACGACTCGTATAACTACATCCAGGATGCGGTGACGCACATCCCGGACGAGATCCGGCCGAACGGCTACCCGTTCCTCCTCGACCTGCTGCTCCCGCTGCACAGCGACTACGCGATTGGCCTGCTCCAGGCGGCGATGGGGGTCAGCATCGGGGTCGCTATCTACGCGCTGCTGCGACATCGCGGGCTGCCCTGGTGGGGGGCGACGCTGCCCGCGCTGCCGGTGCTGTTCGACTCTTACGAGCTGCACCTCGAGCACATGATCACCGCCGACCCGCTATTCATCTTTCTCGTCACCATCGCGGTGGTCATCCTCTGCTGGAGCGACCGGCCCTCGGTCCTGACGATGGCGATCGCCGGGCTGCTCATCGGGTACGCGACGATCGTGCGGTCCGTCGGCGAACCGTTGCTCATCGTGGTCCTGATCGCCATGCTGGCGCGCAGGGTAGGCTGGCGCCGCCTCCTCACCCTGGCCGTGACCGGCATCGTGCCGATCGGCGCGTACATGCTCTGGTTCCACAGTTACTGGGGCCAGTACACCATCACCGAGTCCGCGGGCCCGTTCCTGTACAGCCGGGTCAGCACGTTCGCGGAGTGCTCGAAGCTGAACCTGCCCGCCGACCTGCGTTACCTGTGCGATTCGACTAAGCCGCAGTACCGCCCGGCGGCGGGGCAGTACATCTGGTCGGACGGCGAGCTACCGCCCTACCAGGACAAGCCGACGCCGATGTACGCGAAGCTCAAGAACAACACCGCGCGGCGCTTCACGGCCACGGTGAACGCCCAGACCAGGCAGTTCGCCGAGCATGCGATCGAAAGCCAGCCGCTGGACTACGTGCGCGTGGTGACCAAGGACATCCTGCACTCCTTCGGCTGGAACCGCCAGCCGGACCCGGGCGGCCACTACGAGAACGCGAACGGGAACGGCCCGACCTTCCGGTTCGTCACCGGCTCGGAGCTGGACTCGGAGATTCCCTGGTACGCGACCCCCGTTCAGATGTCGGCCATCCTCCCCAGGAACTACTGCGGTGCGATTTGCCGGGCCGGGGACAAGCAGGCGCGTCAGGTCCAGATGGCGGAAAAAGACTTCGCCGGCCAGGGATACGGGTTCACTAGGGCCGTCGCCCCGTGGGTGCGGCTGCTGCAGATCTACCAGCGGTACATCTACCTGCGCGGCACGCTGCTGGGCATCATCGTTCTCATCGGCGCGGCGGGCGTGGTAGCCCGCTGGCGGCGCTGGGGAGGCCTGGGTCTGCTGCCCTGGCTGGTCGGGGCGCTACTGATCGTCCTGCCGCCGATGACCGCCGGATTCAGTTACCGGTACGTGCTCGCCGCGGTGCCGGCCGCCTGCCTGGCCGCCGGCCTGGCGTTTACCCGCCGGCCAGGGAGCCGATCAGTGCGCGCCCTGGCGGCCGATCTGCGGCGGCACTTTGGCCGCGGCGTCGCTGTCGAGCAGGAATAGCGTCCGCTGCCTGCCCCGCGCGCCTGCGGCGGGAACCTGGACCGGGCCCGCGTCGGACAGGGCCAGCGCGACCGCGTTGGCCTTGTCGGTACCCATGGCGAGGATCCAGACCTCTCGCGCGGCCCGGATCGACGGCAAGGTGAGGGACAGCCGGGTCGGCGGCGGCTTGGGTGATCCACGGACCGCGACGACCGGCCGATCGTCGTAAAGCGCAGGCATGCCAGGGAACAGCGACGCGACATGCGCCTCGGGGCCGATGCCGAGCATCAGCACGTCGAATTCGGGAACCGGGCCGTGATCTTCGGGCTGGGTCGCGGCCTCCAGCCACAGTGCGTACCTGGCCGCCGCCGCCTCCGGGTCGTCGCCGTCAGGCCCGTCCGGCCCTGGCATCGGGTGCACCCGGGCCGGATCGGCATCCACGTGGTCGAGCAGGGCCACGCGCGCGCCGGTCTCGTTCCGGTCCGGGTCTCCGGTCGGCACGAACCGTTCATCTCCCCACCAGATGTCCAGGTTTCTCCAGTCGACGGCATCCCGGGCCGGGGCGGCGGCCAGCTCGGTCAGCACCGCGGTGCCGATGCCGCCGCCGGTCAGCACGACCGACGCGGTTCCCCGGGCGGCCACCGAATCGACCAGCCTGGTGACTAGGCGCGCGGCAACGGCCTTGGCGAGGAGCTGAGGATCGCGGTGCACGATTACCTCGGGCACGCTCACCGGGCCTTCCCCGGATGTTCGCGTCGTGCGGTCGGCCCGGGCCGGGCGCTCACTGGCCGGGGCTCCCTCCGGCGAGCGCGCGGAGCGTCTCGGCGTAGACCTCGTCGGGCTCGAGCCGCCGCAGCTCCTCGGCGATCAGGTCGGCGGTGTCGCGCCGGTGCAGCGCCACCCGGCGTTCCGGTCGGCCGGGCCAGACCAGGGTGGCCGTCCTGCCGTCCGGCCGGAAGATCGTGACCTTCCCCTCGGGCGTGTCGAAGCTGACCTCGGTGATCCCGGGACCGTCGGACTCGCCGCGCTCCACCTCGATGCCCAGCCGCAGCCCGAGCCAGGCCGCGATCAGGTCCGCGGTCGGGTTGGCGGGCTCGGCCAGTACCTCGCCGCCGAGCAGATCGGGATAGGGCTGATCCAGGGTGGCGGCGAGCAGGGAACGCCAGGGAGTGGACCGGGTCCAGCTGAGGTCGGTGTCTCCTGGATGGTAGGCCTTGGCCAGGGTCAGCAGCATGTCCTTGGGCAAGTCGTTCGCCGCTGCGTCCGTGACCCGGCGCTGGGCCACGGCGCCGAGCGGGTCCGCGCCCGGCGAAGGCGGCGCGTCGTCTGGCCACCAGGTGACCACGGGAACGTCGGGTGCGAGCAGCGGCGCGACCACCGAGTCGGCGTGCTGGCCGAGCGGGCCGTACATGCGCAGCAAGATGGTCTCGCCCGGACCGGTCTCGCCCACCCGGATCTCGGCGTCGAGCCGGGACTCGGCCTTCGGCTTGCGGGTGATGACGGCCAGCACCCGGCTCGGGTGCTCGCGGCCCGCCTGGTTGGCCGCGCGGACCGCGTCGTACTGCTCGGCCTCGTCGGTGACGATGATCAGCGTCAGGACCATGCCGGAGGCCGGGCCGCCCATCCGGCGCCGCGCCTGGGCCAGGGCATCGATGATCGCGCCCGTCGTCGTGTCGGTCAGGTCGATGGTCATCGCGGCCTTCCCCTCACAGCGCTTGCCTTGGACGTTCGCGCCGCCCGGAACGCCCTGCGGGTGATCACAGTCGGCGCCATGCGCGCCCGTCCCTTGCCATCATCGCGTCCGCTGACGCTGGGCCCGCCGAACCGGCCGTATATTGCTCAGGCTTGGTGTACGAGGCCCAGAAGTCCTCCACCGGGTCGAGGATCCGCCAGCCGAGCTCGACCTCCTGCTGCCGGGGGAACAGCGGGGGGTCCCCGATCAGGACGTCGAGCAACAGCCGTTCGTAGGCCTCGGGACTGGATTCGGTGAACG
>JASIGD010000640.1 GCA_030045295.1 Streptosporangiaceae bacterium | reverse complement strand
CGGCTGACGGAGATCTGCGGCGCGGGCAACGTCGTCACCGACCCGCTCGAGCTGCGCACGTACGAATGCGACGGGCTCACGTCGCACCGCTCGGTGCCCGCCCTGGCGGTGCTGCCGGGATCGGCGGCCGAGGTGGCGGCGGTCGTGACCGAATGCGCGCGGGCGAAGGTGCCGTTCGTCGCGCGGGGCAGCGGCACGGGACTGTCCGGCGGCGCGCTGCCGCGCGAGGACGGCGTTCTGATCGTGATGTCGCGGATGCGGAAGGTCATCGAGATCGACCCGGTGAGCAGGCGGGCCATCGTGGAGCCGGGCGTGACGAACCTGTCCGTGAGCAAGGCGGCGGCACCGTTCGGCCTGTTCTACGCGCCCGACCCGTCCAGTCAGGTGGTCTGCTCGGTGGGCGGCAACGTGGCGGAGAACTCCGGCGGCGCGCACTGCCTCAAGCACGGGTTCACCGTGCACCACGTGACCGGGCTGGAGGTCGTCACGCCTGCTGGCGAGCTCACGTGGCTCGGCGACGGCACCGGCGTGACCACCGGGTACGACCTGCTCGGCGCGTTCACCGGCTCGGAGGGCACGCTCGGCATCGTCACCAAGATCGTCGTCAAGCTGATGCCGCTGCCCGAGGTCGTGCACACGCTGCTCGCCGCGTACGCCACGACCAGCGAGGGCGGCCGCGCGGTCTCCGACATCATCGCCGCGGGCATCGTGCCCGCCGCGATCGAGATGATGGACGCGCTGTCCATCGAGGCGGCCGAGGCGGCCGTGCGCTGCAACTACCCGGCGGGCGCGGGCGCGGTGCTGATCGTCGAGCTGGACGGGCCGGCCGCGGAGGTCGAGGCGGAGCTGGCCACGGTCCGCTCGCTGTGCGAGGCGGCGGGCGCGACGGAGATCAGGGCGGCCGACGACCCGGCCGAGCGCGCCGTCATCTGGGCCGGCCGCAAGGCCGCCTTTGCCGCAGTGGGCCGGATCAGCCCGTCGTTCATCGTGCAGGACGGCGTGGTGCCGCGGACCTCGCTGGGCGCCGTCCTGGCGAGGATCGCGTCGCTCTCGTCGGAGGCCGGCATCCGAGTGGCCAACGTGTTCCACGCGGGCGACGGGAACCTGCACCCGCTGGTGCTTTACGACGACGCCGTGCCCGGCCAGGAGGCCGCGGCCGAGGAGGTGTCCGGCGCGATCCTCGACGCGTGCCTGGAACAGGGCGGCTCGATCACCGGCGAGCACGGCGTGGGCGTGGACAAGTCGCGGTATATGCCGAAGATGTTCGGCGCCGACGACCTGGACACCATGCAGCTGGTCCGCTGCGCGTTCGACCCGGCCAGCCTGTGCAACCCCGGCAAGGTCTTCCCCACGCCCCGGCTGTGCGGCGAGGTACCCGGCCACCGCCGCGCTCCGCATCCCGCCGTAGCGGCCGGACAGGCGGAGATTTTTTAATGGATACCGAACGGGCCGTGGTTTCCCAGATCCGGGCCGCGCTGGCCGCAGCGTGCCCGACGGCGCGGGACGCGGACCCGGCGTCCGACGCGGTGGCCGGCCTGCTGCCGTCGTTCGTCGCGTCGCCCGCGAGCACCGACGAGGCCTCGGCGCTGCTGCGCGCGGCGGCCGCGCACGACCTGACCGTCGTACCGCGCGGGGCCGGGATCGGGCTGGGCTGGGGCTGGCCGCCTTCGTCCTGTGATCTGGTCGTCGACATGAGCTCGATGGGCCAGGTCATCGAGCACGCGGCCGGCGACCTGGTGGCGCGGGTGCAGGCGGGCACGACGATCGGGCAGCTGGCCGCCGTGCTGTCCGCGGCCGGGCAGGAGCTCGCGCTCGACGTCCCCGCCGGCGCCACGGTGGGCGGGGTCATCGGTACCGGCACGGCCGGGCCGCGGCGGTTCCGCTACGGCGCCCCGCGCGACTTGCTGATCGGGATCACCGTGGTCCGCGCCGACGGGGTCGTGGCGCACTCGGGCGGCAAGGTGGTCAAGAACGTGGCCGGCTACGACCTCGGCAAGCTGTTCGCCGGATCGCAGGGAACCTTGGGCCTGATCACCGAGGCGACGTTCCGGCTGCACCCGCTGCCGGGCGCGGTGGCGTACGTGACCGCGGAGTTCGGTCTCGCGGAGCGCGCCGGCGCCGCGGCGGCGGCGATCTCGGCGGCCAGGTCCGCGCTGGTGCCTTCGGCGGTCGAGCTGGACTGGCCGGGGGGCTCATCGCGGCCCCTCCGGGTGGGGGTGCTGCTCGAGGGCACCGCGGCCGGGGTCGCCGAACGAGCCAAGCAGATGGCGGAGCTGCTGGCGGCCGCGGGCGGATCCCCGACCGTGCAGGTGTCCGATGCGCCGCCGCAGCGGTGGGGCCAGCTGCCGTCACCGAGCACGGTGGTTCGCGTGACGTTCTGGGTCGGGAACCTGCCCGGGGCGCTGGACGCGATCGCGGCGGCCGGCGCCAGCTCCGGGGTCCGGCCCGCGGTCAGCGGGTCGGCCGGCGCGGGCGTGCTCTACGCCTGCCTGGATCCGGGCACCGAGTCCGACGCGGCGGCGCGGTTCGTCAAGGCGCTGCGCGACCGGCTGGGCGGGTCTTCGGCCCGGCTGACCCGCGGCAGCGTGGTGGTGCTGGCCGCGCCGCCGCCGGTCATGAGGATCGCCGGCATGTACGGGCCGGTCCCGGGCGCTGCCTTGATGGGGGCCGTGAAGGACCAGTTCGACCCGGGTCACCGGATGTTCCCTGGCCGGCTGGCGGGCCTGGTGGGAGGCGGCTGATGCACGAGGAGAAGATGGCCGGCCCGGGCCAGCAGGATGAGGACGGCCGCCTGCGCGGCGTGATCAAGGACTGCGTGCACTGCGGGTTCTGCCTGCCGGCCTGCCCGACCTACCAGCTGTGGGGCGAGGAGATGGATTCACCGCGGGGCCGGATCTACCTGGTGAACCAGATCCTGAACGGCGCCGAGCTGACCGTGGCGGCAGCCGAGCACTTCGACCGCTGCCTCGGCTGCATGGCGTGCATGACCGCCTGCCCGTCCGGCGTGCAGTACGACCAGCTCATCGAGGCAGCCCGGGTCTGGACCGAAGAGGCACGCTCCGGGGCTGCGGACAC
>JASIGD010000639.1 GCA_030045295.1 Streptosporangiaceae bacterium | reverse complement strand
GTCCCGGAACCAGGCCAGCACGAAGACCGCTTGCCCTGAAGCAGGTCAGCGCACGTGTCCCGCGCCGGGTGCCGATCTCGCGACGGCATGTCGCGCGGCCTGCTGTAACGGCGGGAAGCCCGGCAGGGTTCGGGAGGTCGAAGTGGGAGGTACAGGTGTCGTCACTCGTCTAGGGTGGGTGGCAAACCACCTGGGGGTGATCCATGGACGAGCCCTCTCCTGGCGGACCCGACGGCCGCCATCAGGCTGATGACTGGCCTGACGCGGATTGGTTTCGTCCGCAGAGCGCTCCGGAACGGGCGCGCGGCCGATGGAACGTAGCAGGTAAAGGCGGCCGTAGACGCCATCGCCCTGGTGATCGTCACCGCCATGATCCGGATCGGACTGTGGTTTTCGATCTCCGCGTACGCAAGCCGGGCCGGATCTGGGTGCTGATCACCGGTACGGCGTTCTTCGTCATCGACACGCTCCTCTTGGTGGACGGGTTCGCCAGGCCGGTGGCGGCCGGGTCCCGGGTCCTGGTGATTTTCGTCTGGCTCATCGGCCTGGCCGCCTTCGCGCTGCTGTGGCGGCGGACCTCGTCCAGGTTCGTCAAGCCAGAGTCCCATCCTGGCGGGGAACAGGGCTCACCCGGGCAGCGGTGACGCGATACTATTCTTGCTGTTAGCGCAGAGCCGACGAAGACAGACAGGCCTGCGAATCCGAACGTCAGGATCTGAAACTTGTTCTTTACTGCTTCCAAGCTTTCCGTTCGGGGCGAATTATATTCCGCAAGCAGAATTTCGACCTTCTTTTCATCGTTCAATCATGCCTCCCTCTGGTTACACCAAGGCCTTCGCTCCGCATCCAAGGAAGGCCCACATAAATGGGGTGCGTCGCCCGGTGCTATGCCGTTACGGCGGTCGCGCAACAGTGGCGAAACTGGCCTGACCCCGGTTGGTTGATCCAGGTCGAGTGAGAGTCTTGCCGCCCACGATGTGGGCAGGAAGGCTCGACAACACCATGGCAACGAGGAAGAGGCACACGCCGGAGCAGGTCGTCCGCAAGCTCGCGCAGGCCGACAGGATGCTGGGCCAGGGCAAGGACGTCGCTGAGGTCTGCCGGGAGCTGCAGGTCTCCGAGCAACGGATCGTCGGTTCAATGCCTTCAAATGACTCGGCGCACGCGCTGGTTGTCGGGCCGACGCCCCGCTACTGTGGCCTTATCGAGCCGTCGCAACAGGCGGCGGCCAAGGGGGGAGCCTCGGCGGCCGGTCCTCACCGGGCGCGCTGCGTCCCGCCCTGGGGAGGGAGCCAGTCGTGGCCGTTCTTGTTGAGGCAGTTTTCCCGGCCGCTATCACGATCGAGATTATCGACGCCGTCACCGACGAGATGGACGTCGACACCCATCTGCCAGCTGGCGGAATCGCACATGTCCACTACGAGAAGAACGGACGCGTTCACGGCGTCGATGTGTGGGAGTCGGCTGAGGACTTCCAGACATTCGTCGAGTCGACCCTGCAGGCAGCCATGGCAAAGGTTGCCGCAGCACGCGGCATCGACCTGTCACAAGCAGGCGAGCCCGAGTTTTCGATAACCGAAGTTCACCGGCTGGTTCACTAGCCGCTCTGCCTCAGCTCCAAACCCGGCGCCAGCAGGACGGCCCGGTCAGTTCTCGCGACGATCCTGGTCGCGATCAAACGGCGCAGCTAGCGCGGGCTTGGAACCCGCGAGCAGCGCACGGGAGCACTCTCGCAATACGTAGGTTAGTCTTTCCTGGCCAACAGCCCGGGGAAGCGGGACTGCCGGGCGTTATGCCTGGTTGTTGCGCGCTTCTCTCTGGGAGGTCCAGACTCGGGGCATGGGCTTGCCCACAGCGCGGCTGAGGGAACGTGGCTGGATGCTTTAAGGCGGGGGGCCAGGCGGACTGGCAGCGCCGAAAAGCCGAACGGCGCGCCTAGGGAAAACGTCTTGACCTCGATCCAGATGATGCCGTATGGCCCGAGCACAACCAGGTCGGGCATTCCGCGAGATCCCCTGCACCGGACGCTGGTCATGCAGGAGCGGGATAACAGGCCGCGGACCGGGTTGTCAGGAATTGCCGCCGCTGCTGTTTCCGTCATGCCCTGCTTCCGGCCACCCGGCAGCAGCCTGGACGTGTACCTTACTGCGATCATGCGCGCCGTGGTGATGGCCGCTCCCATCACCAGTGTCCAGGCGATGGCGCGGCCCAGCGGGGCCTCCTGGTCGTCAGGACCCTGCGGTGGCGCCTGGCCGGTTGCCTGCTTCCAGACGAGCTGGAGTCCCTTGTAAGCGCCCGCCGCCGCGGCCATCCCGGCAGCCTGTTTCAGCGTCCGGTTGGCCCGGCTATCGGAACTGTCACCCGCCATCGTCGTCTCCCGGCTAGCTGCCCTGAACCAGGGGAATCCGCAGTGTCGTTTGTCTCGCAATCATGTCACAGACCGCGGGCCTCCTAGGAGTAACGATCACCGAATCCAGGTCTGTCAAGATCATCTGGCTGGCATCCGCGCATGCCAGATGAGCTTCGCCGAGCCCATGTCGGCTGCGCGCCTCCGGCAAGCGCGCCATTGCCCAGCTCAAGTCCTGGCGCATCTTGCGCAAGCTCCGCCGCTGCCCTGGCGCGCCGAGTACCTGGCCCAGGCTGTAAACGACCTTCAGACTCGCGAGATCGCAGGATGAAAGACGCTGGGGCGCGGTCTCACTGTAAAACCGTCGGCTAAGCCTAGCCAGGTTCGAACCCTGGACCTGCCACCAGTTTTCGCAGCTAAGAACCGGTGACGCGATCTTGCCTCAGCGGCGTGACAGCGGTCGGCGGCCAAGATTTGCCTCGAGGGCGTAACCGCGCCCGCCGCCACCTGGTGGCGGAAGGTCCCGGCTGGGCGCACAGGTGGTCCACGAGCAGGTCCACGGCCGTGGAGGCGTGCCGGTGGCTAACCGCGTGCCAGGGCCGGCGCAGCGGCGTATGCGGCACCGCCAGCTCGACCAGCCGGCCGGCGGCCAGCACGTCGGTGACCGCGTCGCGGGACACGAGCGTCACGCCCAGGCCGGCCAGCGCGCCCGCCACCACCGCCCCGTTGGAGCCAAGCGTCAGCGTCGCCGGGTCGGCGTCAAGCTCGGCGAGCAGCGCCTGGCACGCGGCCCGGGTTCCCGAGCCGTCCTCCCGAAGCAGCCAGGTCGCGCCCGTCGGGTCCGATACCCCGGGCGGGCCCACGACGACCAGCTCGTTGCGGCGGACGGCCCGCACGGCCACATCCAGCGACCGCGGGGGACGCCCGGCGATGACCAGGTCGGCCTCGTGGGCCGCGAGCAGCCCCCACACGCGCTCGCGGTTGCCCACCTCTAGGCGGAGGTCGATCCCGGGATGGCTCTCGCGCAGCGACGCGATCACCACCGGCAGGATGTGCTCGCCTGCCGTCGTCACCGCCGCCACCCGCACCCGGGCGTGCTCGGGGTCGGTATCGCCGCGCGCGGCGGCCAGCCCTTCTTCCTGCAAGCCGAGGATGGCGCGCGCGTAGCCCGCGAAGATGCGGCCCGGTTCGGTCAGCCGCAGCCCCCGCCCGTGCCGCTCGAGCAGCGGCACGCCAACCTCGCGGGCCAAGGCGGCGAGCGCGGCCGAGACCGCCGACTCGGTGACCATGAGCCGCGCGGCGGCCGCCCGCACCGACCCGGTGTCGGCCACCGCCACGTACGCCCGCAGCCGCCCCATGGTCGCCATGTCCACCGTCCAATAGTTAAAGAGAAGCCTAATTTTAGCCTAAAAGACTTGATAGACATTGCAGGTTTCCGCTGGCACTCTGGATGCGAGGACCACAGCTCAGGAGGACGCATAGTGACCGATGACGCAACCGCGAGCAAGCGCTGGCACGCGGGGGTGATCCCCTACGCGGAGATGGGCTACTGGCGGCCGGACTACGAGCC
>JASIGD010000638.1 GCA_030045295.1 Streptosporangiaceae bacterium | reverse complement strand
CTGCAGTACCGGGCGTACAAGGAAGTCGCGGCCATCTTCGCCGCCCGGATGACCGCGGCGGCCCGCCGCTTCCCCCGCCGCGTCCCGCTGGAGCCGCGCTTCGCTCAGCTGCTTCCCGAGGTGCTGCTGGGCCTGGGCCCGGCCGAGTTCGCCCGGCTCGCGTCGCTCGCGCTCGCGCCCAAGCCGCCGCCAAAGGTATCCACCGAGCATATCCACGCCCCGGTGGTCAGCATCAAGGAGCAGGCCCGGGTCATCGCGGCCCTGCTGGCCGAACTCGGGCGGGCCAGCTTCCGCCAGCTGACCGTGAACGCGGCGGACAGTTACGAGATCGTGGCCTCCTTCCTCGCCCTGCTCGACTTGTACCGGGACGATGCCGTCACCTTCGAGCAGGTCACTCCGCTCGGCGACCTGTACGTGACGTGGACCGGCCACTGGGACGCTGATAGCGTCAATGAGCTGACGGAAAGCGACGACTGACAGATGAGTAGCGAACCCAACCCGCAGGACCCCGGAGATCTCCAGGAACCCGAAGACGCAGCACTTCTCGAAGGTCCGGGGCTACGCGCGTCGCTGGAGGCCATCCTGCTGGTCGCCGACGAGCCGGTGCCGGTGGTGGTGCTCGCTCAGGTACTCGAGCGGCCCAGGAACGAGGTGCTGGCCGAGCTGAACGCCCTCGCCGCGTCCTATACCGCCGAAGCTCGCGGTTTCGACCTGCGCGAGATAGCGGGCGGATGGCGGTTCTACACCCGCGAGGACTGTGCCCCTCTGGTAGAGCGTTTTGTCAGCGACGCGCAGGAGGTCCGCCTGACCCAGGCGGCGCTGGAGACCCTGGCCGTCGTCGCCTACCGCCAGCCGGTCAGCCGGGCACGCGTCTCGGCCGTGCGCGGGGTCAACTGCGACAGCGTGATGCGCACGCTGGTGCTGCGCGGTCTGGTCGAGGAGGCAGGAACGGATCCTGAAACCGGTGCCATCTTGTACCGGACCACCGGGTACTTCCTCGAGCGCCTGGGCCTGGCCAGCCTGGAGGATCTCCCGGCCCTCGCCCCGTTCCTGCCGGAGGACATTGAGGATATCGAGGATGAGAACGCCCGATCGTGACGTCGACCAGGACTATGACGGCGGGGACGACAGGGACACTCTGACCGACGTTCCCGGCGGGGTCAGGCTGCAGAAGGTCCTGGCCGAGGCGGGGATCGGCAGCCGCAGGTACTGCGAGGAACTCATCGGCGCCGGCCGGGTCGAGGTCGACGGGCAGACGGTCCGCAGGTTCGGCGCCCGGGTCGACCCCGAGCGCCAGGTGATCAGGGTGGACGGGAAGCGCATCCCGGCCAAGCCCGGCCTGGTGTACCTGGCGTTCAACAAGCCGGCCAAGGTGCTGACCGCGATGTCGGACTCGCGTGGCCGCCGGACCGTGGCCGACTTCCTCGGCGACCGATCGGAGCGGCTGTTCCATATCGGCAGGCTGGATTACGACACCGAGGGCCTGATGCTGCTGACCAACGACGGCGAGCTCGCGCACCGGCTGGCCCACCCGAGCTTCGAGGTCGCGAAGACCTACCTGGCCGACGTGACCGGCCCGGTGCCGAAGGACCTCGGTCGCCGCCTCACCACCGGGATCGAGCTCGACGACGGAGTCGTCGCGGCGGACCGGTTCCGGGTGATCGACCGGTCGGGCCAGCGCGCCCTGGTGGAGATCACGCTGCATGAGGGGCGCAAGCACGTGGTGCGGCGGATGCTGGCCGCGGCCGGGCACCCGGTCAGCCGCCTCGTCCGCACCGACGTGGGCCCGATCAGGCTCGGCACGCTCAAGCCGGGCGCCTCGCGCGAGCTGACCACCTCCGAAATCGGCGAGCTGTACGCGGCGGTCGGCCTCTGACCGCTACGGCAGGGCTGTAGCCTGTGGCGGTGGGAGGAACGGACAGATGACGGTTAGGGCGATTCGCGGCGCGGTCCAGATCGAGCTGGACGAGCGTGACGCGATACTCGAAGGCACCGCCGAGCTCGTCACGGAGGTGATGGCTCGTAACGAGCTCAGCACCGACGACGTGATCAGCGTCCTGTTCACCGCTACGCCCGACCTCACCGCCGAGTTCCCCGCCCTGGCCGCGCGCAAGATCGGCTTTCATGACGTGCCGCTGATCTGCGCCACGGAGATCGCCGTACCCGGGGCCATGCCCCGCGTCGTGCGGCTGATGGCGCACGTGGACACCGACCGCCCCCGGTCAGCGATCCAGCACGTGTACCTGCGGGGCGCCATCGCCCTCCGCCTCGACATCGCCCAGTGAGCGTCCCCGTGCGGGTCGTCGTCATCGGCACGGGGCTGATCGGGACGTCGATCGCCCTGGCCCTGCGCGAGCGCGGATGCGGCGTCTGGCTGACCGACCAGGATCCGGCCGTCGCCAGGCTCGCGGCCGACCTGGGTGCGGGGGAGCCGCTGCCCGCCGACGGCCCGCCGGCGAGAACCGACATCGCGGTGATCGCCGTGCCCCCGGCCGCCGTAGCTGCCACCCTCGCGGCCGCGCAGGCCCGCGATGTGGCCCGGTGTTATACCGACGTGGCCAGCGTGAAGCAGCTTCCCGTCTCGCAGGCCAGGGACCGCGGCTGCGACCTGACCTGTTACGTCCCTGGGCACCCGCTGGCCGGGCGGGAGAAGCACGGCCCGGCGGCGGCCCGCGCCGACCTGTTCCTCGGCCGGACCTGGGCGCTGTGCCCGCTGCCCGAGACGTCAAGCCAGGCCGCAGACGAGGTCGTGTCCCTGGCCCGCGCGTGCGGTGCGGTCCCCGTACGGACCGACATCGCCGCGCACGACCGCTGGGTCGCGCTCGTCTCGCACGCCCCGCACCTGGTGGCTGCGGCGATGGCGGCTCGGCTCGAGGCGGCCCCGGCCGACGCCCTTGACCTGGCCGGGCAAGGGCTCCGCGACGTGACCAGGATCGCCGCGGGCGACACCGCCCTGTGGACGCAGATCCTGTCCGCCAACGCCGCGCCGGTCGCCGGGGTGCTCGCCGCGGTCGCCGGCGACCTGGCCGAGGCCGCCCAGGCGCTGACCGAAGCAGCGGACGGCGAAGGACTGAAATCCGTCGCGGCGCTGCTTGACCGCGGGCGGGCGGGCGTGGCCAGGATCCCGGGCAAGCACGGCGGAACGGCCAGACAGTTCACCGTCATCCAGGTTGTCATCCCTGACCAGCCCGGCGAGCTGGCCAGGCTGTTTCGCGCGACCGGCGACGCCGGCGTCAACATCGAGGACGTCAGGATCGAGCACTCACCCGGGCTGCCGGTGGGCGTCGCGGAGCTTTCCGTCCGGCCTGCCGAGGCCGGGACGCTGCTCGAGGCGCTGGAGGCAGGCGGCTGGCCGGTCCGCCGCTAAGGCTGGCCGACCCGCGCCCCTTTTCGTTATTTCTTATGCCGAACGGTCCGTGGTGCGGGCCTCGGTCGGCTTGGCGTGCGCCGGGCGGTGCGGGTCCCACGGGAAGAACCAGAACGAGAGCAGCAGGCCGCCCGCCAACCATCCGACCAGGACCGCCAGGTCGTGAACGGTCATGATGGCCCCGCTGGACTGAAGCGCGCGCGACCCGGCGTCGATCACGGGCTGGACCGGCAGGTAGGTCATGGCGGTGTGCACCCAGTGCGGCAGGCTCGAGACCGCACCGAACGCACCGGACAGCACGATCAGCGGGATATAGACCAGCATGAGCACGGGCTGCGCGCTTTGCGCGCTCGTGATGATCGCGGTGATCGCCGTCCCGACCGCGGCCAGGGCCAGCGCGCCGAGCATGTCGACGACGAGCAACCCCACGACCGCGTGTGCGGTCAGGTGCACTCCGGTCATCGCCATGGCCACCATGACGAGGATCAGTCCCGCGGCCGCGGTGACCAGCATGGTGGCCATGATCCGTCCGGCGAAGTAGGCCCAGGCCGGGAGCGGCGAGACGTGCCAGCGGCGCAGCACGCCGGCTTCTCTGGCCACGACCAGGCCGTTCGCGTGGGTAAAGAACGCGATGGCAATCGCGCTCAACGCGACGAGTCCGGCGATCCTCGGCGCTGCCTGCGCCATCGTGATGTGCCGTGCGTTGCCCCGTTCGAGGGCGAGCAACGCGCCGGGCAGGACCAGGCCGGCCGCGATGACGCGCGGGTTGCGGGCCAGCAGGGTCAGCTGGTAGCGCAGCTGGCTGGCCAGGACCGGTCCCAGACCGGGCAGCCGTGGCGCTCGCAGTGCGATTTCAGACATGGCTCAGCTCTCCCTCGCGGGTCAGGGCCAGGTAGGCGTCCTCCAGGCTGGGCGGCCCCACCTCCAGGCCGGTGAGGTCGACGTAGTTCTTCCGCGCCCAGCCGACCAGCGTGGCCAGGTCCGCCGTCACGTTGGCCGACGGCATCGTCAGGACATTGCCGCCGACGTGCTGGGTGAGCGCGGGAGGCAGCGCCGGGGTACCTGCGGGCAGCCGGAAGCGGATCACCGGGACCCCGCCCATCGCCCGCAGTTCATCCGGGGTGGCGTCCGCAACGACCCGCCCGTCGGCGAGCACGATGACCCGGCTGGCCAGGTACTGCGCCTCGTCCAGGTAGTGGGTGGTCAGCAGGACGGTGGTCCCGGCCGCGGTGAGGTTCTCGATGACCGACCACAGCCGTCGGCGGGCTTCCGGGTCCAGGCCGGTGGTCGGCTCGTCCAGGAACAGCATCTCCGGCCGGCCGATGATGGCCAGGCCCAGGTCGACTCGGCGACGCTGGCCCCCGCTCAGCGCCCCGATCCTGGTCCTGGCGTCCGAGGCCAGGTCGATGAGGTCGAGGACCTCCGCGACCCGGCGCGGCTTCGGGTACAGCGCCCCGAACATCATCAGCGCCTCGGCCGCCGTGAGCTGGGCGTCCAGGCTGGTGGTCTGCAGGACCAGGCCGATCCTGGCCCGCCACGCCCGGCCCCCGGCCCGCGGGTTGGCGCCCAGCACCTGGACGGTGCCCGCGGTCGGGGCGAGGAATCCCTCGAGGATTTCAATCGTGGTCGTCTTGCCCGCGCCGTTCGGGCCGAGCAGCGCCGTGACCTGCCCCGAGGCGACCTCGAAGCTGACGTCCTGGACCGCGGTGAACCCGCCGTAGCGCTTGACCAGGTCCTTGACGATGATCGCGTTCATCGCTGGAATCCGGTCCGGCGCCGGGAGCGAACGTAGCGGGCGGCGCCGACGGCGATACCCACGGCCCCGGCCGCGGCGATGAGGTAGCTGTGCAGCAAAGCTAGCCCGACGATCGCAACCACGACGCCGAGGGCGGCCTGGACGACGGGGGGAAGAAAGAACAGAACCATGATGTCTCCTTTACTCGATGTCCCTCGTGGACGCTTACAGACTGGCTCGCCGGGCTCTCCCCGGTCTTCGGCGCCAGGGCGGAACTTCACCGCGGTGCCGCGGTAGGCCCCGGGGCGGACGATGACCACCCGTGGTTGGAGGCCGAATCTCCGCCCTCGTGCTGAGGACGGCCGGTCTCTGGATCCGTAACCTGGATAACGTGACCGGCCAGCCGTCTGAAGCGCTCGAGAGCAGCACGCTCGAGGCGATCCGCACGGCCCGCTCCAGCCGGGCGCTGTGGCAGCAGCGCATGCTGCCCTTCCTGGTGTTGATCCTCGGCGCCGTCGCCTATCTGTCGGCGCGCGAACCGCCCGGCATCGGCCTGCACGGCAAGTCGCTCGGCCTGTCGGTTGGCCTGGCCGGCTTCGTCATCGGCGGCCTCGGTATCCGCCAGACGATGCTCCAGCGGAGGATGCCGCCCCGGGTGTGGGTGCCGTTCCTCGCCCTGCTCCTGCTCAGTTCCGGCCTGCTGGTGTGGGTTCAGCCCTCAGGACCGGGCGCCGCCGGAGTCATCGTCGCCATCGCGGTCTGCACCGGCGTCGGCGTGATCCCGTCCCGGCTCGGCATCGCCTTGATCGCGGCGGCGATCGCCGCGGCCGCCTTCGTGATCACCAAAACGGCCAGCCAGCATGCGCATCACGGGCTCACCGGCTACCTCGGCGCCGTCGTCTCCTTCACCGGCCTGTTCCTGTACGCCATGGTGGTGATGCGGCTCCGCGAGCGCGACAAGCAGTCGCAGCGGCTGCTGGCCCAGATGGAGGAGACCCGCGACGCGGAACTGCGCGCCGCCGCGCTGTCCGAACGGCAGCGGCTGGCCCGCGAGATGCACGACGTGCTCGCGCACTCGCTGTCCGGGCTGGTCGTGCAGCTCGAGGGCGCCCGGCTGCTCGCGCTGTCCGACCCAGCCGACGGGCGGCTGGCCGCGACCATCGACCGCGCCCATCAGCTGGCCAAGAGCGGCCTGGACGAGGCCCGCCAGGCGATCAGCATGCTCCGCGACGACGAGCTGCCCGGTCCGGGTCAGCTAGCCGCGCTGGCCCGCTCGTTCGAGGCCGATACCGGCATTCGGTGCCGGTACGTGACGCTCGGCGAGCCAAGGGAGATCGGCTCCGCGGCCAGGCTCGCGCTGTACCGGGTCACCCAGGAAGCGCTGACCAACGTGCGCAAGCATGCCCATCCGGAACGGGTCGAAGTCCGCCTGGATTACTTGCGGGACGCGATAAGCCTGGACGTGGAGGACTTCCAAGGGGGGTCCGGGGGGATGGGTCCCCCCGGAACCGGGGGGCTCCGCGGGGACGCCCTCCCGGACCAATACCGCGGGTACGGGCTCGCAGGGATGCGGGAGCGTGCCGAGCTGCTGGGCGGGTCGCTGACCGCCGGATCCACCGGCCATGGTTTCCTCGTGCAGCTGCGGATACCCGCGTGACCGGGCGATGCGTCCGCGTGCTGGCCGCCGACGACCAGCGCGTGGTCCGCGAGGGCCTGGCCATGCTGCTCGGGCTGCTGCCCGACGTCGAGGTGGTCGGTACCGCTTCGGACGGCGAGGAAGCGCTGGCTCTGGCGGACGAGCTACGGCCGGACGTGATCCTCATGGACCTGCGCATGCCCAGGGTGGACGGGGTGGAGGCAACCCGCAGGCTGCGCGCCAGCCGCCCCGAGATCAAGGTGGTGGTGCTGACCACGTACGCCGATGACCGTTCGGTCATCGAGGCCCTGCGGGCCGGCGCGCTCGGCTACCTGACCAAGGACGCAGGCGCGGAGGAGATACAGCAGGCGCTGCGACGGGTGATGAGCGGCCAGGCCTCCCTCGACCCTGCCGTGCAGCTGCACCTGGTCGAAGCGATCGCGGGCGGAGCCCAAGGATCCGACCCGGTCGGCTCTCCGGCGGCAGAGTTGCCCGATGGGCTGACGCCGCGGGAAGCCGAGGTCCTGGGCCTGATCGGGGCGGGCCTGTCCAATGCCGAGATCGCGGCACGCCTGTTCGTCAGCGAGGCCACGGTGAAGAGTCACGTCAACCACATGCTGCCGAAGATCGGGGCCCGCGACCGGGCGCAGGCCGTCGGCTACGCCTACCGGCACGGCCTCGTACCCTCCTGAGGAAGCCCCGGAACCCGTCCGCCGGTACCATCGCACGGGTGAATATTTCCGCGGGCCTGGAGAGCGACATCGGCGAGAAGAGCGAAACGGGTGGTGAACCCGGGCTCGTCGTTGCCGTCGACGGGCCGTCAGGCGCGGGCAAGTCGAGCGCGTCCCGCGGCGCGGCGATCGCGCTCGGACTGCGCTACCTGGACACCGGATCCATGTACCGGGCGCTGACCTGGTGGCTGCTCGACCGCGGCGTCGACACCAGCGATCCCGGCGCCGTCGCCGCCCTGGCCGCCGAACCTGTCATCGAGGTCGGCACCGACCCCCGGGCGCCGTGGGTACGGGTCAACGGCACCGACGTGTCCACGGCGATCAGGACTCGCGAGGTCACGAACGCGGTCAGCGCCGTCGCAGCGGTCCCGCAGGTGCGCGCGCACCTGATCGCGCAGCAGCGCGACATCATCGCGAGCGCCGGGGGGATCGTCGCCGAGGGCCGCGACATCGGCACGGTGGTCGCGCCCGCCGCGCCGGTTAAAGTGTTCCTGACCGCCGAAGGCGCCGCGCGAGCCAGCCGCAGGGCCGCCGAAACCAGCTGGTCAGCAGGCTCAACGCGGATCGACCAGGACCGCCGCGACCAGCTCGACGCGCCGCAGAGCGCCAAGGCCGCCGACGCGGTCGAGATCGACTCGACCCCGCTCGGCCTGGACCAGGTGGTCGACACCATCGTCCGGCTGGCCCGCGAGCACGCCGGTACCCGACACCCGCGCCAGCAGAGCAGATAGCGAAGCAAAGTGAACCCGAGCGAGTCTTCACCAGCGTCCGTCCCCGTGGTCGCCGTCGTGGGACGGCCCAACGTGGGCAAGTCCACGCTGGTGAACAGGATCCTGGGCAGCAGGCAGGCGGTCGTGGAGGGCACCCCCGGGGTGACCAGGGACCGCGTCGCCTATGACGCCCTGTGGCGCGGCCGCGCCTTCACGTTGGTTGACACCGGCGGCTGGGAGCCCGCGACGGAGGGCGGCCAGAGCCTGGCCGCGCGGGTCGCCGCCCAGGCCAGGGTAGCGGTGGATGCCGCGGACGCCGTTTTGTTCGTGGTGGACGCCACCGTAGGGATCACCGACGCTGACGCGGCGGTGGCCAAAGTGCTGCGCCGGTCAGGCAAACCGGTCGTCGTCGCGGCCAACAAGATCGACGACACCAAGGCCGAGCCGGAGGTCGCGGCGCTGTGGTCACTCGGGCTGGGCGAGCCCGCCCCGGTCAGCGCGCTGCACGGGCGAGGCAGCGGCGACCTGCTCGACCTCGTGCTGGATGCGCTGCCCGACGCGCCCAAGGAGACGGACGAGGCCGAAGGCGGCCCGCGCCGGGTCGCGCTTCTCGGCCGTCCCAACGTCGGCAAGTCCAGCCTGCTGAACAAGCTGGTCGGGCATCAGCGGGCGCTGGTCGACCCGGTGGCGGGCACGACCCGGGATCCAGTGGACGAGCTTGTCGAACTGGGCGGCACCACGTGGCGCTTCGTGGACACGGCCGGCATCAGGCGACGGTTCCGCGAGAACCAGGGCGCGGACTACTACGCGGCGCTGCGCACCGCGGGCGCTCTGGACCGGGCCGAGGTCGCCGTGGTCCTCGTCGACGCCAGCGAACCGCTCACCGAACAGGACCTGCGGATCGTCTCGATGGTCATCGAGGCTGGCCGGGCCCTGGTCATCGCCTACAACAAATGGGACCTGGTCGACTCCGAGCGGCAGCACTACCTGGAACGTGAGATCGACAGGCAGCTGTACGCCGCACGCTGGGCGCCGCGGGTGAACATCTCCGCTACCACCGGCCGGCACATCGACCGGCTGGTACCCGCGCTGGAGAAGGCGCTGGCCGGCTGGGAGACCCGGGTGCCCACGGGCAGGCTCAACGCCTGGCTCACCGGCCTGGTCGCCGCGACACCGCCGCCGGTCCGCGGCGGCAGACAGCCCAAGATCCTGTTCGCCACCCAGGCCGGAGTCCGGCCGCCGCATTTCGTGCTGTTCTCGTCCGGGTTCCTCGAAGCGGCCTACCGCCGGTTCGTCGAGCGCCGGCTGCGCGAGGAGTTCGGCTTCGAGGGCAGCCCGGTGCAGATTTCGGTCCGCGTCAAGGCCAAGCGGGAAAGCCGCACCGGACGCCGTCCGCCCGCGCGACCCGAGCGGCGCCGCTAGATCCCTGCCAGATCCCCCGAGAAGTCCAGGGTCACGGCGCGAACGCGTCGGGCGGCGGGGCGGGGGAGGGGCTGGCGCTCGCATCGGTGACCGGCTTCGCGCCCGCGGCGAACCTGATGAGTTCGTCTCCGTGCATTACCCGCCCCGGCATCGGGTCCGCGGCGGCCAGCCTGGTGAGCGCGCTCACCGGTAGCGGATCGGCGCTCGCCGCCAGCACGAGGTTGCCGAACCTGCGGCCGCGCAGCACTGCCGCGTCGGCGATCAGGCACGCGTCAGAGAAGACCGCTAGCGCGTTCGCGACCTGCGCGCGGGCGTGCGCGAGCGGCGCGCCGTCGGCCACGTTGGCCGCGAAGACTCCGGCCCTCTGGCCGCCGCGCAGCACGCGACGGGCGGCGGCCGCGAATTCCACCGACGTTAGGTGGGCCGGTGTGCGCCCGGCAGCGAACGCGTCCACGATCACCACGTCGAAAGATCCCATCGGCAGCTGCTCGAGCACCTCCCTCGCGTCCCCGACGCGGATCCGGACCGGCCGGTGCCGGGCGCCTCCGCTCCGCCGCACGTCCGCGCCGTCGCCCCGGACCCCCTGGCCTGCAGGGACACCCTGGGTGTTCCGGGTCCGCCGGCTCGGCGAGACCCGCCGCAGCGGCAGCTTGAGCCGGATCAGGTCGACCAGCGCGGCGTCGATCTCCACCGCCAGCTGCCCCGAGCCCGGCCGCGTCGCCGTCACGTAACGCGCCAGCGTCAGGGCTCCCGCGCCCAGGTGCAGCACGTCCAGTGGCTGCGCCGGGGGCGCCGCCGTGTCGATCACGTGCCCCAGCCGCCTGACGTATTCGAAGTCCAGATACTTGGGATCGTCAAGGTCAACATGCGACTGCGGCACGCCGTCGATCAGCAGCATCCACGCCGCCCGCCGGTCAGCGTCTCGCAACAGCTCCGCGCCGCCCTGGTCGGTGTCGACGCGGCTGCCCGGCACCTCGGTCGCCCGGCGGCCGGATGTTCGAGTCATGACTGCAAGTATGGGCGTTTGCTTCGCCAGCGGTCGACGCGCGTGATCCTCGAGCGGCAATGGGCTCGAAGAACCTGGCCCGCGTGTGCGAGGCTGTGAAAGGTACTTCTCGAGCCGCAGGAGGTCCGCATGGCTGCCGAGCAATCCGGAGCTGAGGCTGCACCGGGCACCGCCAAGCCCGCTGGCGCCGCCCGCCAGCCGGATGACGCGCCACCGCGGGCCGCCGAGCCGAACACGGCAAAGCCCGACCTCGATGAGGTGAAGCGCAAGTTTCGCGAGGCGCTGGATCGCAAGCGCGACGCACACGCCAGCGCCAACGCGGAAGGCGCGCAGGACACCGGCAAGGTGCACGGCTCGCACGGCCCCGCCTCGACCCGCCGTTCGTTCCGCCGCAAGAGCGGCGGCTAGCTCCACGTAGGTGAGGCAGGACCTATCGTCCTGCTCGGGTCCGGGACCGGGGCGGCTGCGCTGATACCCGAAATCATTATCGTGGACAGAAACCGCCGGATTCCCGGGGGTTTTTGTCCACGATCGTGTCAGCGGCAGCGTCGGGGACAACTGCTGAGGCCTGCGGGGCGAAGGTTGTCTGAGGCGCCGTTCCGGCCGCCGGGTCGGCCGGAACGGCGCGGAACCAACCGCGGTCCTCGGTGAGGTAACGATCAAGGCGCAGCCCGGCCGCGGCGAGCGCGGCCGCTAGCTCGGTCTCGTCGAGGCGGGTGGCCGTGAACGTCTGCGTCCAGCGCTTGTCGCCGACCAGGTATTCGACGGTGGCCGACGCCTGGTTCGGTGCCGGATGTGACACGTCGCGCATCCGGTAGATGACGCCGTCCCGCGTGATCTCGGTCTCGGCGACGGCCGCAAACCATTCCGGCGGGTGCTGCTGAACGATGACGCACCCGTCGTGGGCGACATGACGCCGGCACGCGGCCAGGAAGGCACCGCGGGTATCGTCATCCGCGTTGATCAGGTGCGATGCGAGCAAGACGGCGCCGAACCGGCGGCCGAGACGCAGATCCTCGATCCGCGCGCACACGGTCTCGGCGTCGCGCACGTGCTCCAGCATCTCCGTTGACTCATCGACCGCGACGACCTCGTGGCCGAGCGCAGCCAGCGGGCGGGTGATCCGGCCGGCGCCGCAGCCGAGTTCGAGAACGCACGCCCCGGCGCCCGCGGCGGCGTGCACGATGGCGGCTTCGCCGTAATCAGGCATCTGCGCGTAGAAGTCGACGGCACAGCCGTCTGGTGTGATCGTCCCGGGCCCGGTCCCGTACGGGCGTGGTGCCTTGGTCATGCGTCTTATTCTGACCCGATCAGGCGAGAGGCGACCCAGATGGCATCGCCACGGCCGGACGCCGGGTCGGCGGGGTCCGGTACGGTTCCGTGCCGGTCCGGTAAGGTTCGTTGCCCGGCAGGCGCTCTTCGGCGCGCCGCGCGCGGTCGGGGTCTCGGCTTGCTTCCCGACCCGGCTGCTGGCCGGCCTGCTGCTGGTTGCCTCCGGCCGGCAGGTGGAACCAGACCGTGGTACTGGCTGAGTCCCGGTGATAGCCCCACTGGGCGGCCAGACGGTGAACCAGGAACAGACCGTGTCCCTGCGCCGCGTACAAGTCGCCCTTCACGATCGGAGCGCCAGCCGAACCGCCGTCGATGATCTCGACGAGAATGCCGCCTGGCACCCCGATGACGACGACGGTGACGGTTCCGCCTGCGGCACCCGACCTGCTGTGCTGTATGGCGTTCGTGACGATTTCTGACGTCAGCAGCGCCGCCGCGTCAGCGTCCGCGCCCCCCTGGTCGGCGCTCAGCGTCCGGACCACGAAGGCCCGGGCCGGGCCGACCTGGTCGGGATGTCCCGCGATGGTCAGGGAGCCGAGGACCGCCGCACGCGGGGCGTCGGCGCGGCGCCGCGTTCGCGCGGGATTCGCGTCCTCCGGCCGCAGCCCGTCATCAGGCCCCCGCGGCCGGGGATTGTCGGCGGGCGCTTCCATGTCGAGTCCCTCCACCTGTTGCCGAGATCATCTCATCTACCCCGGCGGGCCGTGGCCGTTTCGGCCAGCGCCGGCCCGGCGCGAGGTCACCGCCATCCATAAACTGACCTCATGCGCTACAGGCCGCTGGGCGAATCGGGACTGCTGGTATCGGTGGTCGGACTGGGTTGCAACAACTTCGGCGGGCGCCTCGGCGTGGCCGGGGCGAGCGCGGTGGTAGACGCGGCCATCGACGCTGGCATCACCTTGTTGGACACCTCAGACACGTACGGCAATGGCGGCGGGTCGGAAAGCGCGCTCGGCGAGATCCTCGGCGGCCGCAGGGACCAGGTCGTGCTGGCCACGAAGTTCGGCCACCAGAAGGCGGACATGGGATACGGGCCGGCGGCGGGCGCCAAGGGCGGCCGGGCCTACATCCGGCGGGCCGTCACCGAGTCGCTGCGCCGGCTGCGCACGGATTACATCGATCTGTACCAGCTGCACACGCCGGATCCGGTCACCCCGGTCGAGGAAACCCTCGCGGCCCTGCACGAGCTGGTCACCGAGGGCAAGGTCCGCTATATCGGCCATTCCAATTTCTCCGGCTGGCAGCTCGCCGATGCCGCGCACCTGGCGGCGACCGCCGGCCGCACCCCGTTCGTGTCCGCCCAGAATCACTGGTCGCTGCTCGAACGCGGCGCGGAGACGGAAGTCGTGCCCGCCGCCAGGCATTTCGGGCTGGGCGTGCTGCCCTATTTCCCGCTGGCCAACGGGCTGCTGACCGGCAAGGTCCGGCGCGGGCAGGCGATCCCGTCCGGAAGCAGGCTGGCCAGCCGCCCGGGCTACGTCACCGAGGACAAGCTGGTCAAGGTCGAAGCGCTGATCGCCTGGGCTCAGGCGCACGGGGTCACGATCCTGGAGACCGCGATCGGCGCTCTCGCGGCGCAGCCCGGCTGCTCGTCCGTGATCGCCGGAGCGATGACTCCCGAGCAGGTCAAGGCGAACGCGGCGGCATCGGAGTGGATCCCGTCCGCGGCCGAACTGGCCCAGATCGACGAGATCGTCCCGCCGCCCGTCCCGGGCTGAATCAAAGCCGGCCAGCGGTCAGCCGCCGGCCACCGCCGTCTGGTACAGGGCCGCTACGTTCGCGCCGAACATGGCCGAGTACGAGACCTGCGGGGTCAAGCCGCCCTGCTCGTACCCGCCTATCACCCCGATGACCGTGCCCTGCCCGGTCCGCGGGCTGACGTCGGTCAGGAAGGGCCCGCCGCTCGTCCCGTCGGTATAGCCGCCGCAGTCGAACTCAAGTTGATCGGCCATGGGCTGCGTGGTCCAGTTCTGGCAGGTGATCGGCACGTTCGCGGCGTCGGGATACCCGATGACCTCGACCAGCTGGCGGGCCGGGGTGCCGGTCCGGAGCTGTTCGGCGCCCGTGACATCCTCGATGGGCACGATCGAGCCGGGCTGGCTGACCTTCAGGAAGGCGAAGTCGTCGTCGGGGTCGGCCGAGGAACTCCATGAACGGTCCACGTACACCTTGGTCACGGTCCACACCCCGTACGGGGTAGCGCCGCTGTGGTAGCCGGGCACGAACGCGAGGGCGCCGGAGGTGCCGGTGACGCAGTGCGCGGCGGTGACGACCAGGTCACCATGCGGGCTGTTGACCACGCTCGCGGTGCAGAAGTGACCGCCGAGCTTGCCCCCCGCCGTGGTGAACAGCGCGCCGACGGCCGCGGTGCCCGCGAAGTCCTGCCCGTTTTGCGAGGGCGTCACCAGGTGCCGTACCGCCCGCGCGAAGCCGGACAAGATGTCGCCGGGCGCGCCGTCGGCCGGGGTAACCGTGACGACGATGCCGAAGGTCAGCACGGTGACCAGCGCTGCGCTGACCGGTGGCCGGGTAAACCAGCGTGCCCGCTTGCGCGGGCCGCTATTGCTGGCGGCCGGGCGCTCCTGGTCGTCGCGAACAGGCGGACGCCGCCCGGCTCGCCGCCCCGCTCGCAACCGCACCTGTTCCGGTCACCCGCCTCGCTGTGTCACGAATCTGTGACGCCTAGGTAAAGTTTGATACCCAATTGTCATAGAAGGAACGCGACAGTACCAGAGGTAAGCGCTCAGAAATCGCCGTACTGACGTGGGAATTGGCTGAGATATCGCTGTGCGCGCCCGGTCAGCGGGGTCATCTCGGGTCAGGACGGTCGACGTTCCAGTGCCTGCTAGCCGAGGCGAGCCAGGCCACTTCCGTCCTGGGGTCCGGGTTCGCGCCTGGTTCTGGCTCCTGGACCGGGCGGTTGAACGGCAGCGCCGTGAATCTGGTGATGGTCCGCTGCCCGCCCTCGCCGTCACCGTAGAGCAGGTCCACCGTCCACGGCTCGTGGGCTTCTATGGCCTTCCGCGCTTCGTCGTACCCGGCCTGCCCGGCGTCACGGAACGCTCCCAGCCAGAACCCGACATCGCCGACCGGGATGTACAGGTCCCGGGTCTGCGGCCGGAATTCCTCCAGCGGAGCGTGCTGCCGATCTTGGTGCCACTCTGGGTAGAAGCGCCAGCCGTGCAGGACGGCGATGCCGCTGCCCGCGTTGCGCAGCGCGATCGCGAGGTACACGACCGGGGTGTCCGGGCCCAGCGACCCGTCGCCGGCGCCGACCTCGGCCACCGCGCCGCCGCCGGGGACTCGCACCCACTTCTGGTCACCGAAGTTGATCTTGAGGGTGGGGTCCTCCCGGCGCGATGTGGTCAGCACCGGCCGCAGCTGGACCAGCAGCTGCTGCTGGGCGACCTTGGCCATCAGGTTTGACGACCTGACCGCGGAGAACGTGGCCACGGCGAGGATCAGCGTGCCCAGCGCGGTGGCCAGGCTGGCGATCGTGCTCCAGGCGCTGGCGGTCACCGGTGCGCCACGTCCCGCGGGTATACCGCGCTGCGGTAGGCGCCCGGGGTGACCCCGTAGTACCGCCGGAACCAGCGGGTCAGGTGCGCCTGGTCGGCGAACCCGGCCTCGGCGGCGGCGTCCGCGGGCGCCGCGCCCCCGCAGAGCAGCCTGCGCGCCGCGCGCACCCTTAGCTGGCGCTGGTAGTCACTGGGCGCGAGCCCGTAGGCCCGGCGAAAGGCTCGGTAGGCGGCGTACCTGCTGCATCCGGCGGCCGCGGCCAGGTCGTCAGCGGTCAGGTCCGCGGCGGCGCGCCCGTCGTGCATGAGCTCGCGCATGCGCGCGGCGATACGCGCGTCAGAGCCCGCGGGCTTGGCCGGGCCCGCCGCCGGGCCGGACCCGGATGCGTGCCGGACCAGGAGCCTGGCCGTGGCGGTGAGCCGCTCGTACCGTTCGAGCTCGGTGATGTTCCGGTCTGGGCCGGTCAGGACGATGTGCAGGCGGCGCAGCGACCGCGCGGTCACTGGATCGTAGAGCACCGGCGCGCCGAACAGCGGAAGCGGGTACCGGTCGCCGATCAGGCTGGCGAAGAACTCCGGCCAGATGTGCACCATGCAGTAGGTGAACCCGTCCGGGTCGGCCGCGTGGCCGTCGTGCGGATCGTCGGGGTTGAACGTCATCACCATGCCGGCGCCGCTCACGTGTCGCCCGCGACGGCAGGTGAACGCCTGCGCGCCGGCTTCGGTCACTCCGAAGGAGTAGCTCTCGTGCGAGTGCCGGTGATACACGTGCGACGTGAAGTGCGCGCGCATCGCCTCGACCGGCATCCCGTCCGCGCGCCAGTACCTGGCCCAGTCCCGGGACGAAGGGTCGCCGTTGACAGGCATACCTCATTATCGCAGTACGGGTCCTCGCCGCGCTCCAGCGTTCAAGACCCGGGGCCGCCGGCGTGCCACGATGACGCGGTGCGTTTCGATACCAAGATCGCCATTGCCGTGCGCGCGGACATCGAGCAGTGGCAGAAGCTGAACGTGACCGCGTTCCTGGCCAGCGGCATCGCGGGCAGCACGGCCGACATCCTGGGCAAGCCGTACGAGGACGGGTCGGGGAACACGTACCTGGAACTCTTCCGCCAGCCGGTGGTGGTCTACTCGGCCGACGGCGAGACGCTCCGCCAGGCGCACCGGCGGGCGCTGGCGCGCGAGATGCCGATGGCGGTCTACACCATGGACATGTTCGCGACCGGCAACGATGACGACAACCGGGCCGTGGTGCGCGCGGTCACCGCGGCTGACCTGGACTTCGCCGGGCTCGCGGTGCACGGGCCGCGTAACGCCGTGGACAAGGTGTTTAAGGGCGTTACGCTGCACCCATGAAAGCAGCCTTGTACAGCAAGACCGGACCGGCCGCCGAGGTGCTGCGCGTCGAGGAGATCGAGCGGCCCCAGCCGGGGCCTGGCGAGGTTCTGGTCCGGGTGCGCGCCTCGGGGATAAACCCCACCGACTACAAGGCCCGCTCGGGAGCGGTGCCGCGCCCCATCGACGGATTCCAGATCCCGCACCAGGACGGCGCGGGCATCATCGAAGCGGTCGGTCCCGGAGTCGACCCGGGGCGTGTCGGCGAGCGGGTGTGGCTGTGGCTCGCAGCCGCCGGGCGCCGGTGGGGGACTGCCGCCGAGTGGACCGTGGTACCGGGACGGCAGGCCGTGCCGCTGCCCGCTGGCGCCTCGTTCGACCTCGGGGCCCAGCTCGGCGTGCCGGCGATGACCGCGCACTACTGCCTGCTCTCGGACGGCCCGGTGGACGGCCAGACCGTACTGGTGGCTGGAGGTGCAGGAGCTGTCGGTCACTTCGCTATCGAATTGGCCAAACGGTCCGGGGCTCGAGTGATCGCGACCGTGAGCGGCCCCGGGAAGGCGGCGCTGGCCGAGAAGGCCGGCGCGGACCTGGTGGTGAACTACCGCTCGGCGGACGCGGCCCAGCAGGTGCGCGCGTTCGCCCCGGCCGTCGACCGGGTGATCGAGCTGGCGCTCGGCGCCAACCTCGCGCTCGACCTGGCGGTATCTAGGCCGGGGACGGTGATCGTGACCTACGCGGCCGAGTCTGCCGATCCGGTGCTGCCCGTCCGGGCCTGCATGAGCGCCAACGTCACGGTCAAGTTCGTCCTGCTGTACGGAGTTCCGGTGGCCGCGATGGAGCGGGCGGCCGTCGATATCACCGCGGCGCTCGCGGCGGGCGACCTCACCGCCTTGCCCGTGCACAAGGTCCGCCTCGACGACATCGTGGCCGCGCACGAGGCCGCTGAGCAGGGGGCCGTCGGCAAGGTCACCGTCACTCCCTAGCGGGCGAGCGGGCGGGCTGCTGCCCCTTTGCCTCTTCTACCTCTTCGGGAAGTTCCCCGTGTGCCTGGTCCCGCCGTAGAAGACCTGCGTGCCGAGCCGGTCGCGACGCCCGGTACCGTCGCACTTGCGGCAGCGCCGGTACGAGTAAGGGTAGATGCTGCCGAAGTGCCTGCCGGTCATCTTGCAGGTAGGGCATTTCCTGAGCGGGTGAATTCGCAGCGACACGAAGTAGCCGATGACCGCTATGGCCGCGATAAGCACCACGAACCCCACGCCCGAACCTCACCCCTAGTCCCGGCTCATTCACACAGGGTAAACCATCGCGATGGATATGGGAAGAATGGTTTCATCGCCGGAATGAGGTGTTGCGGCCGGGCAGCCGTAAGGGCTGAGTTGTGCGTGGCGTCAGCGGTACGCGCTTAGGCCAAGCTTCAGGCTAAGGCCCAGGCCGCACAGGCTCACCACGACCCGGAAGGCCTCGGCGGGAATCCTGCGGGCGATCTTGGGCCCGATCCACCCGCCGATGCCGAAGCCCGCCGCGAGCGGGACCACGAGCTCCCATCTAACGTCGCCGAACAATGCGAAGCACACCGCGGCCATGGCGTTGGCCATGCCTGAGACGGCGTTCTTGATCGCGTTCACCTTAACCAGCGATTCTGAGATCGTCGCGCTGAGCACCACGAGCAGCAAGATGCCCGCGGCCGCGCCGAAATACCCCACGTACGTGGCCACCGCGAAAAGCCCCGCGCCAAGAACCAGCCTGCGCCGCCGGTCCGGCGCCTGGGCCGGCGCGAGCTTGGTGATCTTCGGCTGGACGAAGAGCACCAGCGACGCGCCGGCGATCAGCACCGGAACGACGTGGGTGAACGTGCTCGCCGGAGTCGCCAGCAGGACCGCCGCCCCCGCCGCCCCGCCGAGCGCCGTGATCACGCCGAGCCGGAGCACGCGCCGGCCCTGCCCGGTGAGTTCGGGCCTGGACCCGGCCACCGAGCCGGCCCCGGTGAGCACGAGCGAGACGGTATTGGTCATATTGGCGGACAGCGGCGGCACCCCGAGCGCGAGCAGGACCGGGTACGTGACCAGTGAGGCGATGCTCACCACCGTGCTGAAGATGCCGCCGACCGTCCCGGCGGCCAGCAGCACGAGCGCCTCGGAGATTTTCATCTGAAGCAAGGATGGCCCAGCATCGCGCGGACCTGCATCCGCAGAAGCCCTCGAGTAGGTGTGATCCGTATCGCACCACTAGGCTGCGGTCATGATCGAGGGGAAGGTCGCCGGCAACCGGGGGCCGGCTGCGGGCACGGGAGAGCGGTTGCGGGCCGCGGCCCGACGCCCGTGGGTGCAAGAGGTGGCGGTGCTGGCCGGCTTCCTCGTGGCCGGGGTCGCGGCGACGTGGCCGCTGTCGTCCTACATCACCGGCCGGTTGCCGTACAGCAGGGACGTGGCCATCTACGTGTGGGACCTGTGGTGGGTGGCGCACCAGATCATCCACCTGCACAACCCGTGGTCCACCACGTACCTGGCCGCGCCGGCCGGGCTCCAGCTCGGCTACCAGACCCTGGTCCCGCTGCTGGGTGCGCTGATGGCCCCCGTCACGCTGGTCTTCGGCCCATCGGCCTCCTACAACCTGCTGAACATCGTGCTGCCGGGCCTGGCCTGCTACGCGATGTACCGAGCCGCCCGGCTGTGGCTGCCCACCAGGGTCGGCGCGATCGCGGCCAGCGCGTTCTTCGGGCTGTCGGCGATGCTGACGTACCAGGCCTGGTACCACATCAATATCGCGTACGGCACGGTGTTCCTGCCGCTGACCCTCGAGGCGGCCGTCCGGCTGCGCCGCGGTCCGACGGTCGGCCGCGGATTGATCCTGGGCGTGGTCCTTGGTGCATCAGCGCTGGTCAATCAGGAATCGGCGGTGATGGCGCTGATCCTGGCCGCACTCTGCCTGATCCCATGGCTGGCGGGCTCACGTGCCGTGGCCACGGCCCTGACGCGGCTACGCGGCCTGGCGGTCGCCGCGGCGGCGGCGCTGGTCGTCGCCAGCCCCCAACTGGTCGCCATGATCCAGCAGGAGCGCGCGGGCGGGACGGTCGCCCCGGCGGCGTCGTACGGGTACACGGACTGGGTGACCAACGTGCCCAGCCTGTTCGCGCCCTCGCCCCGGCTCCTCAACGAGGGGCTCACCAGCCTGGGCAGTATTTACACGTCCCGGACTCATCTTGAGACGCTGAACACGTTCGGCATCGTGCTGAGCGTCATGGCGGTGCTGGGCCTGATCGCGAGCTGGCGGCGGCGCAGCGCGTGGCTACTCGCGCTGCTGTGGCTGGGCGGCGCCGCGCTTTCGCTCGGGCCGGTTCTGTATATCGGCAAGCACATGTACGTGCCGCTAGCCCAGACCTGGAGCGGCCTGCGGGTCTCGGCGGTGATGCCCTACACCTGGTTCCTGCGGACCCCCGGGCTGTCCATCTTCCGCGAGGCCGACCGGCTCGCGCTCCTCGGGCTGGTCGGCGCCGCCCTGCTGGCCGGCGCGGCGGTCGACTGGCTGGGGCGCCGCAGGGCCTGGCCGGTGATCGTGGCGGTAGCGGCGCTTGGCGCCCTGGAGGCGGGCTGGTCGGGAAGCCCGGGAGGCGTTCCGACCATGCCCACCACGCTGGCCACCCTGGACCGACCGATCGCCGCCGACCACTCCGGCTCGATCGTCGTGGACGTCCCGTTCGGCCTGTACAACCTCCCGTTCTACGGCGAGCCGCCCACCCCGCAGGCCATACTCATCGCCACCGCTGACGGCCACCCCCGGGCGGTCTGCTACACCTCGTGGGTGCCTACGCAGACGGTCGAGGCGATCGCCGGCCACCCGTTCTACGCCGACCTCAACTACGCCCAGCGAGGCTGGAAGCTGGCGCCGGCGCAGATCGCGGCGGCCCGGGAGGACCTGCGGAGGTTGCACGTCGGCTGGGTGCTGGTCTGGGAGCCAAAGCCCGGCCAGGCGCTGCAGCGGTACCTGTCCGCCACCGGCTTCAGGTTCAGCTACCGGGCGGACGGGGCGTCGGTCTACCGGCCCGCTTAGGCCACCCGCGCGACCGCGACCACGGACTGGCCGAACGGCGGCCGCTTGATTCTGCGTTCGGCGAAGCGGACCACCGGGACCACCCGGCTGTCGTAGAACGTCATCGTGCCGCCCTTTGAGGGCTGCTTCCGCAGCAGGCTGGTGAACGCGTAGTAACAGAGCAGGCCCAGGGAATTGGCGTATCGCACGTCCACCACCTCAAGACCCGCCTCGGTCAACGCCGCCGTCATGGAACGCCTGGTGTACCGGCGGACATGCCCCGTCGCGATGTCAACCGGGCTCATCGCGAACGGGAACGCCGGGCACACCAGGACGACGTAGCCGTCGCGCCGGACGAGGCGGGCCATGCTGCGCAGGGCCTCGATGTGGTCGTCGATGTGCTCAAGCACGTTGTAGCTGATGAGACAGGAATGGTCGGCCTGCGCCGTGGACGGCAGCAGGATGTGGCGGACGTCCACGTTGGGATACCGGGCCATCTCCTTTTTCAGGCCGATGACCATGGCCTCGTCCGCGTCGGTCGCGGTGAACTGCTTGACCAGCGGGATCCATTCCCGCGCGTAATCACCCAGCCCGCTGCCGATCTCGATCGGATGATCGCCCAGGTAGGGCTTGGCGAAGTCGGCGAACCACTCCCGGTGGTTGCGGCACTCCGCCAGCGCGACAAGGACATCGCACTGAATCTGACGGTCGCCCCTGATTTCCTTCACGTCATCGAGGCCGTCTCGCCAGCCGGATCCGGCTCAGGATCCATACCGCCTGGACCCCGTCCCGCCACGTGATCTTCTTGCCTGCTGCCCGGCTGCGGGCCCGGTAGGTGATCGGCACCTCGAACGGGCGGATGTGGCGAGCCAGCAGTTTGCCGGTTATCTCGGCTTCCATGCCGAATCCATCGGAGCTGATGTTCAGGCTGCGCAGCAGGTCCAGGGGCATGAGCTTGAAGCAGGTCTCGAGGTCGGCGATATAGGCGTTGAAGAGGACGTTCGCAAAGGTCGTCACCGCCTTATTGCCCATGACGTACCAGAAGGAGTACGCCGAATGGCTGCCGAAGCCGCGGCTGCCGTACACCACCTCGGCCTCGCCGCTCAGCACCGGCTCGAGCAGCTTAGGGATCTCTTCCGGCTGGTACTCCAGGTCCGCGTCCAGCGGCACCATGAAATCACCGGTCGCCGCCGCGGCCGCGGTGCGGATCGCGGCTCCCTTGCCCCGGTTCGCCGGGTGCCGGAGCTTGACCAGCCGCTCATCGTGCAGCTGCTCGATGAGCTCGGCTGTCCCGTCGGTACTCGCGTCATCGACGATCACGAGCTCCACCGGGCAGGGGAAGCTCACGTCGAGCGCCCGCTTGACAACGGTCTGCACGGTCTTGGCCTCGTTATACACCGGCATCAGGATGGAGAGCCGCACGGCGCGGGTCATCCCGCCTGCTCGCGGAACCAGCCGATGGTGCGCTCCAGGCCGTCCTCCAAGCCGATCTCGGGTTTCCACCCCAGGACCTCGCGGGCGAGATCGATGCGCGGCTGCCGAACCATCGGATCATCCTGAGGGCGCGGGACGAACGTGATCGGCGACCGCGATCCCGTCATCTGGCGGATCGTTTCCGCCAGTTCCAGGACCGAGAGCTCGCTCGGATTCCCGATATTCATCGGGCCGGGATGCGATGACCGCACCAACCTCAAGATCCCTTCAACGAGGTCGCTGACGTAGCAGACCGACCGGGTCTGACTGCCGTCGCCGGACACGGTGATCGGCTCTCCGCGCAGCGCCTGGCGGATGAACGTGGGAATGGCTCGCCCGTCGTTCGGGCGCATCCGCGGACCGTAGGTGTTGAAAATGCGGACAATCTTCGTCTCCACCGCGTGGTTCTTGCGGTAAGCCACGGTCAGTGCCTCGGAAAAGCGCTTTGCCTCGTCGTAGACTCCTCGCGGGCCGACCGGGTTCACGTTGCCCCAGTAATCCTCGCCCTGCGGATGGACCAGCGGATCGCCGTAGACCTCAGAGGTGGAGGCGAGCAGGAAGCGCGCGCCCTTTTCCCGCGCCAGCCCCAGCGCGTGGATCGTCCCCATCGAGCCGACCTTGAGCGTTTCTATGGGCAGGTCAAGGTAGTCGACCGGGCTGGCGGGGGAGGCGAAGTGGAGCACCGTGTCCACCGGGCCACCCACGTACACGTACTCGGTGACGTCGTAGCGGACCAGCCGGAAGGCGGGATGCTCGATCAGGTGCGCCACGTTGGCCGGGGTACCGGTGCAGAAATTATCCAGGCAGATTACCGAGCAGCCGTCAGCCAGCAGCCGCTCGGAAAGATGCGAGCCAAGGAAGCCGGCCCCCCCGGTTATGACGATCGTTTCAGCCATGAGACACGTACGTCCCTTCCTCCGTCGAGGAAATAACTTACCTTGCGCAGCTTGGGACGGTGGCCGCCATGCCATTACGTTATCGACCTGGACCACCGGCCGGCCGAATTCTTTGGTCAGGAAGCGCGCCAGGCGGGAGTTCCGGCTGGTGACGGTGACGATCGCGGCAAGCTGCCAGTGCGCGAGATCCTCGCGGATTTGCGCTTGGGACGGCTGTCGCACGGCGGGAGACCCGTCCCACAGCGCAGTAAGGTACCGGGCGGTGATGAGCCGGTTGTAGATGTAACTAGTTGCCTGTCCGGTTGCGTCGGGCTCGATGAAGTCGCCACCGCCGACCACCGAGCCGGGGACGCCGGTCTCCGCCTGCCAGCGCAGGTTGAGCTGTACGTCGGGGATGACCAGAACGCGGGCGCCGGAGGCCAGCCGCAGCCTGGCGAAGGCGGCCTGCCAGCCCGCCGGGGCCGGGCTGACCGCGGCGGCCGGCAGCGGTCGGGGGACCAGGGGGAGGACGGCCAGCACGGCCACCGCGATGGCGGCGAGCCCGATCAGCCTTTGGCTATCGCCGCGAGGGGCCAGGCGGCGCGCCCGGTCCAGAGCGAACGCGAGCAAGGCGGCCGCCGCGCCGTCCGCGAGGATGGAGAACCGATCCGGCAGCACGTCGGCCAGCACTGGCAGATGCGCCAGCCAGTGCCAGGGCAGGACGGAGCCGGGGTAGCGGATCCCGGCGAACGTCCCGCCGACGGCGCCGAGGGAGAACAGTTCCAGTACCGCCCAGGTCACGGCGGTCAGCCGCACCCTCGGATCCCGCCAGAAACACGCCGCGGCGACGACCGCCGCGATAATCAGCGGCCAGCCCAGGTAGGCGAGGTACTCGGGCAGCGGCTCGGGGTACGCCGCGGCCGCGGCCGCGCTGGCGGCGGTGTGGAACAGCAGCGCGCCGGACGGTGTCACGAAGACGTACGGATAGCTGTGGAACTCGGGGACGTGCCATGGGCTGCCATGGGAGGCGAGCGGGCCTCGGAACTGGACCCACAGCGCGTACCCGCAGGTCAGTGCCGCGACGACGGCGGCGGCGCCCAGGCCAGCAGCGATCGTGCCGACCCGTCTCCGCACCGCCTCGATGACCGCGCGGGGGTGGCCGAGGATGAGCACCGCGACCATCACCGCGGCGGCCACCGCGGTGTCGACCAGCAGCTCTTCCCCGATGAACAGCTGCGCGGCCGTCAGCAGCCCGAGCCAGGCCCCGGTCCGGACGGCCCGGACGCGGCCGGCCGGGCCGCGTCCGGTGACGATTCGCAGTACCGCGTCGATGATCAGCGGCGGAAACACGGCGAACTGCAGCTGGAAGTGACCCATGCCCGCCGCGATCAGCGCCGGCGAGAACCCGTACACCGCGCCGCCCAGGGCGGCCGCGGCCAGGCTGGCGTCCCACCGCCTCAGCACGACGAACAAGCTGATCGCCGAGCCGGCAAACCCGGCCGTCAGCAGGATGGTCAGGCTGGTCTGCGGGCCCGCCAGCAGCGTGACCGGAGCCAGCACGACCCCTGGGAGCAGGATTGACGTGTTCCACATCAGGTTGATGCCCTGCGGCGCGTTCAGTCCCGTCGTGACCAGCGCCGGGAGTCGGCCATGCGAGATCGCGGTCGCGCTGTAGCGCATGAACCAGGCGAACAGGTCGACGTCTCCGGGGTTCCCGGCCACCACCCGCCCGGCGGGGTCGGCCCACAGCCGCCAGGTCAGCGCGATGGCGCACAGTAGATAACAGCCCACGATCAGCCACGGACCCCAGCGCGGGCTGCGGGCGCCGGGCGCGATGGCAGACCGGGCCGATTCGCCCGGCAGGGATTCGCCGTGCTGGCTCGTGACGCTGCTCACTCCGCCTAAGCGTAGGCCTCTCGGCAACCAGACGGGCCTCGGCCCGCCGGGGAGTATTTTGAACTCAAATGATTTGACATGGAAATAGCTGTGCTGAAGACTGGCCCGGTGAGCGATGTGGAAGTCGCCGGCCTCCAGGGCGTCGCGGCAGCCGAGGAGTCCCCGGCTCCGGCCGGATCGCCCGGAGCGCAGGACCGCCGGTGCGCGCCGGGTCCTGACGCGGGGTGGATCGGGGGGGACCCGGAGGACGGGATTCCCGCGGACGCCCCGCTGCACGCGCTGCTGCTGGCCGCGTCGAGGGTCATGGGCGCCTACTACGCCAGCACGGTCGGCCAGGCCGGCCTGCGGGTCAGCCCGGCCGGGCTCAGCGTGCTACGGGTCCTGCTAGCCGGGGACGGGCTCAAATCGAGCGACGTGGCGGCTCGCGGCTGGTCCTCGCCCGGCACCCTTACCGCCGTGGTCGACACGCTGGTCCGCGAGGGTTACGTGGAGCGGCGCAGGGACGCCGACGACCGGCGGGTGGTCAGGCTGTACGTGACGGAAAAGGGCCGGCGCACCTGCGAGGACTATTACCTGGCGGCCGGCCCGCACTGGCGTGCGGCATTCGGCTTCGTGAGCCAGGCCGACGAACCGGTCATCCGCAAGTTCTTCACCGACATGATCGAGCACTTCAGCGAGCTGATCAGGAAGGAGCGCGCCCGGTGACGCAGGACGCCAGGCCGTCCGGGCGGGGAATGCAGCTGTGTCAACTAAAGTTGACAATCTTGCTTCGTCAACGTAAGTTGACATCATGACCGACGCGTCCGGGTTCGCGATACGCACCGAGGACCTGCGCAAGACGTACAGGTCCTCCCGCGGAGACGTGCCGGCCGTGCGCGGCATCGACCTGTCCGTCAGCTCCGGCCAGTTCTTCGGGCTTCTCGGGCCGAACGGCGCGGGCAAGTCAACCACCATCGGCATGCTGACCACGCTGGTGGTGCCCACCGGGGGGCGGGCCTGGGTGGCTGGCCTGGACGTGGTCGCGGATCCGGTGGGGGTGAAGCGCAGGATCGGCGTGGTAACCCAGAACAACACGCTCGACATGCAGCTGACCGTCGCCGAGAACCTGGAGTTCCGCAGCAGGTTCTTCGGCCTCGGGCTGCGCGAGGCGTCCCGCCGGGCCGGGCAGCTGCTCGAGGTGTTCGGGCTGTCGGACCGGCGCAAGGCGATGTCCACCGACCTGTCCGGTGGCCAGGCGAAGCGGCTGCTGATCGCGCGCGCCCTGGTACACCGGCCGGACGTGCTGTTCCTCGACGAGCCGACCGCCGGCCTTGATCCCCAGACCAGGGTGAACCTGTGGGACATCCTTCGCCTGCTGCACGCCGAAGGGCAGACCATCCTGCTGACCACGCACTACATGGAAGAAGCCGAAGCGCTATGCGAGCAGGTCGCCGTGATGGACCACGGCGAGGTGCTCGCCGCGGGCACGGTGAACGAGCTGAAGGATGGCGCGGGCGCGGAGACGGTGATCACGGTCAGGTACGAGGACGTGGTCCCCGAAGGCGTCACGGCCGGGGCCGGGCTGGCGGCGCGACCCGGCGTCAGCAAGGTCGAATCCGATGGCGACTACATCCGGGTCTTCACCCGTGAGCCCGAGGGCGTGCTCGGCGAGCTTGTCGCCGTCGGGTCGGCCGCCGGACTGACCGTACGCGACGCGACCCAGCTCAAGCCGAGCCTGGAGACCGTGTTCCTCACCCTGACCGGACGGGAGTACCGCGAGTGACCACCACGACGAAGGGCGCCCCCAGCGCGGGCCCGTTGACCCCCGCGAGCCTGGCGGACCATGCGAGGGCTCCCTCGGCCTCAGACGTCGCGGCGCTGATAGCCGAGGCGCCGGTGCCACGGCCCACGATGCCCAAGACGTTCGGGGCGATGATGGCCCGCGAGTTCCGGGTGCTGCGGCGCAACGCCGTCTCTACCTTCACCCGTGCGGTCATGCAGCCGCTGCTGTTCGTCTTCGTCTTCGCCTACGTGTTCCCGAAGATCGGCGGCGGTTTCATGCTGGGCGGCTCGGCAGCCGGCGCGTCGGCGGGGGCAGCGGCGGCCGGCGTCAACTTCTCCACCATTCTCGTGCCTGGCCTGATGGCTTCCATGCTGCTCATGCAGGGGATCATGGCCGTGACATTCCCGCTGGTAATGGAGTTCTCCTGGCAGCGCACGATCGAGGACCGGGCGCTCGCGCCGGTGCCGATCCGGTTGCTGGCGATCCAGAAGATCGTCGCCGGCGCGGTCCAGGCGTTCATCGGCGCGTGCATCGTCTTCCCGATCGTGCTGTTCGTGCACGCGGCCGGGCAGGCTCCGCACGTGCACGTGACCAACTGGGCGCTGTTCATCTTCATCCTGGCCGCCGCCGCGCTGCTCACGTCCTCGATCGGGCTGGTGCTCGGCACGGTCATGGATCCGCGCAAGATGCAGATGCTGTTCGCCGTGGTCTTGTTGCCCGCCACCATGCTCGGCTGCGTCTACTACCCCTGGGCGGCGCTGCAGCACATCCGCTGGCTGCAGATCGTGATCCTGATCAATCCGATGGTGTACATGTCCGAGGGTCTGCGGGCGGTGCTCACCCCGGTGCTGCCGCACATGCCGATGTGGGCGGTGCTGATCGCGCTCGTCGGCGGCACGGCGGTCTTCGGCTACCTGGGCACCCGCACGTTCACCAGGCGGGTCCTCAACTAAGGACCGGAGACCGGTTACTGCCCGGGCGGGAATACCGCTTGCCGCTTCGGTGCTGTTACTGTTGTCTGCAGCCCGGTGCCCAGGCGCCGGGCGCGCAAAGCGGAGGACCACCTCCCACCCGGTCGGCCCGGTGGACACCGAGGCAGGCGGGTCAGGCCAGAAGTCCCACCGACGGTACGCGCGACAGCGCGTGTGTCGGCGGGTACCGGCTGGCGCGGCGCATTTCCCGTTTCGCCGCGGGAGGGCGCCGTTGTCGTGGTTGCCCCGCGGAGCGCATCGCTCGCGGGGCTTTCTCGTGCGCGGTATCCGCCTCACGCGGGCGGCATCGGCACGGGACCGCCGCCGGGCGACGCACACGCCGCCGGAAGCGCCGGCGGCGGGAGACATGCTCAAGGAGGTCACATCAGCGTCGAAGCGCGCATCAACGAGCGCATCCGTGCTCCCGAAGTCCGGCTTATCGGCCCGAAGGGGGAGCAGATCGGGATCGTATCGATCAATGACGCACTGAAGCTGGCTCAGGAAGCCGACCTCGACCTGGTCGAGGTCGCCCCCAACGTGCGGCCCCCGGTCGCCAAGCTCATGGACTACGGCAAGTTCAAGTACGAGTCCGCGGTGAAGGCCAGGGAGTCACGCAAGAACCAGACCCAGACGATCGTCAAGGAGATCAAGCTCCGCCCCAAGATCGACCCGCACGACTACGGGACCAAGAAAGGCCACGTCGAGCGGTTCCTCAGGGCCGGCGACAAGGTCAAGGTGACGATCATGTTCAGGGGACGTGAGCAGTCACGTCCCGAACTAGGTTTCCGCTTGCTGCAGCGTCTCGCCGGGGACGTGCAAGAGCTCGGCTTCGTGGAGTCGCAGCCCAAGCAGGACGGGCGGAACATGATCATGGTGATCGCACCGCACAGGAAGAAGAGCGAAACCAAGGCGCACGCCGGGCAGTCGCACAGCCGATCAGTGCCAAGCCCGCGCGCTGCCGCGGCAGCGGCAGAGCCGGAGGCGAGCGAACTCGCCGCCGAGAGCGCCGCGGTTCCGGGTCCGGCCTGACCGGTAGCGTCACCCGCCGGGGTATCCCCCGGCGGTAGCGCCGCCGCAGGACGAACGCGTAAAGCCCCCCTGGCCCCGGCAGGCCAGCGCCGGGGACGGTAGATGCTGCGTGCCCTCGCGAGGGGACGCGGTGACGACGACACGAATTGGAGACGACGGCGACCATGCCGAAGATGAAGACACACAGCGGCACCGGGAAGCGATTCCGGCTGACCGGTACCGGCAAGGTGATGCGCCGCCGCGCCAACCGCAACCACCATTTTGAGTACAAGTCGTCGCGCGTCACGCGTCGGCTCTACAAGGACGTGACGGTCGCGCCCAGCGACGTCAAGGAGATCAAGAAGCTGCTGGGTAAGTAGCCCGGCCCGCGCGAGGGAGACAGAACAATGGCACGCGTGAAGCGGGCGACCAACGCCCACAAGAAGCGCAAGGTTGTCCTCGAACGGGCCAGCGGTTACCGGGGACAGCGGTCACGGCTGTATCGCAAGGCCAAGGAGCAGGTCCTGCATTCGATGACCTACGCCTACCGCGACCGCAAGGACCGCAAGGGCGCCTTCAGGCGGCTGTGGATCCAGCGGATCAACGCCGCCGCCAGGGCCAACGGGATGACCTACAACAGGTTCGTACAGGGCCTTCGGGTAGCCGGGGTCGAGGTCGACCGGCGGATGCTCGCCGAGCTCGCGGTCGCGGACGAGCCGGCCTTCGCCGCCCTGGTCGAGGTCGCGAAGAAGGCGCTGCCCGACGCCTCCGGGTCCGCGGCTGCGTGACCGGCCGCAGACCCTTCGGACCCGTTGAACCCGATTGACCCGCCCCGGGGCCACGCCGACGGCCGGGCGGCCGACCGTGGCGACTGAGCACGGCTACCTGGGCGCTCATTCGCCGCGGCTGAAGGCAGCGCGGCGCCTGACCAAACGCGCGTTCCGCCAGCGCGAGCGGGCCTTCCTCGCCGAAGGCCCGCAGGCGGTGGCCGAGGCCGTGCGCGGCGGCGCCCGCATCACCGACCTGTTCGCGACCGCGCCCGCACGGACCAGGTACCGCGACCTCGTCACCGCCGTCGCCGACGCCGGCGTACCGGTGCACGTCATCAGCGGCGAGACGATGGGCGAGCTAGCCCAGACGGTGACGCCCCAGGGCCTGCTGGCCGTCTGCGGCTTCGTCGACGTCCCGCTCGACGCCGCCGCCGGTTCCGCCCCCACGCTGGTCGCGCTGCTGGCGAACGTGCGAGATCCGGGGAACGCCGGCACGGTCCTGCGCACCGCCGACGCGGCGGGCGCGCAGGCGGTGGTCTTCGCCGACGCCTCGGTCGACCCGTACAACGGCAAGTGCGTACGCGCCTCGGCCGGCAGCCTGTTCCACCTGCCGGTGGTAGCCGGAGCCAGGCTCGAGGAGGCCGTCGTCACAATGCGTGACCGAGGCCTCCGCGTCATCGCGGCGGACGGGCGCGCCGGGCGCGGGCTGGACGACCCGGACGTGCGGTCGCGGCTGGGTGAGCCGACCGCGTGGATGTTCGGCAACGAAGCCTGGGGACTGCCGCAGGAACTGATCGCGCTGGCCGACGACGCTGTCGCGGTACCCATTTACGGCCAGGCAGAAAGCCTCAACCTGGCCGCCGCGGCGGCGGTGTGCCTCTATGCATCCGCGCGTGCGCAGCGAGTACGCAGTGAAGAGGGATGGGAACGTGAGCCAGCAGACAAACTGGGACGTAAGTAGTTCGTGGTGGCATAGAGTGTTTGAGCTACAACGTAGAGAATTCACATCTCAGGACTGTCACAAAGGCGCCACACGCGCTAGAGTCTGATCACAATCCGTCACCCAAACCGTGACCACATCCGGCCGCCGGACGATTGCAGTGCGGCCACGCCGGACGGAGGCTTCGCTGCAGTGGACGAGCTCATCGCGAGCGGGGCGTCATCGCCCACACCGAACCGCGAGACCGCTAACGGTCGTGACTCCGGCATCAGCCAGATCCCGGAAGGCCCGGTCCCGATCGGAAGCCTGATCTTCGCTGACGAATTGCCGGACGGGGTGGTGGTCGCCGACGAAGTCGGCCGCATCGTCGTGTTCAACCGGCTCGCGGCCCGCCTGACCGGGCTGGATCCGGCCGAAGTGACCGGCAAGTTCGTGTTCGACGTGCTGCCGCTGCGCGATTCCGACGGCAGGGACTGGTGGATGTGCGCCGACCCCTACCACGGCCTGCCGACCCGCACCCGCCACCCCGAGCAGTCGCTGTACCTGGCGGACGGCACCGAAGTCCTCGTCTCCGTCGGCTACGTCCGCCCCCCGCGGGCCCGGGGGGTCGTCCCCCCCGGGCCGACAAGGCTCGTCATGACCCTGCGCGGCGCGCAGCAGCGCGAGCGGCTGGAACGAAGCCGAGCCGAGCTCGTGTCGACTGTGGCGCACGAGCTGCGCTCGCCGCTGACCAGCGTCAAGGGCTTCACGGCCACGCTGCTGTCCAAGTGGGGCAGGTTCACCGACGACCAAAAGCGCGTGATGCTGGAGACGGTGAACGCCGACGCGGACCGCGTGACCAGGCTCATCACCGAACTGCTCGACGTGTCCAGGATCGAGTCCGGCCGGATGGAGGTCCACCGGGAGCTCGTGGACCTGCCCGACCGGGCCAGGAAGATCATCGCGGGCCGGGTCGCGGCCGGCGACGCCGAGGACCGGTTCCGGCTGGAGGCCCGCAGCGGCCTGCCCGAGACCTGGCTGGACGCCGACAAGATCGACCAGATCCTCGGCAACCTGGTAGAAAACGCGGTCAGGCACGGCGCGGGTACCGTGACGATCGTGGTGGAGCCAGCGCACGTGGACGGCGACGAGGCGGCGGGCGGGCCGGACGGCGGACGCGGCGCGCCGGACGCGGCCGCGGTATCCGTTCGTGACCAGGGTGAGGGCATCGCGCCCGATGCCGCGCCACGCGTGTTCCGCCAGTTCTGGCGAGGCAAGCCCCGCGGCGGCAGCCGGACCAGCCGGCAAGGCGGCGGCAGCGGTCTGGGCCTGTACATCGTCAAGGGCCTGGTGGAGGCGCACGGCGGCACGATCTGCGTCGGGTGCGCCCCCGGCGGCGGCGCCGAGTTCCGATTTATCGTGCCCGCGGGGGCAGCCACCGTCTGACCGCGCAGCCTGACGGGAGCGCGTGCGGGCACGGTACGGTAATGTCCCTTCGGGCCACCCCGAGTAAGCCCCGCGCGGCGCTGGCCAGCTGTCACTTCGCGGTGATGGAAGCTGACACCACCGTCCGTTCGGGAGAAAGAACAGCCGGAACCCCGGCGGACCCCAGGGGCAAGTACGGCTCGCAGGAAGCAGGACCTTCATGTCCGCAGACACTGAGAACGACCAGCCGCCAGCAGGCGGGGGGGCGGCCCGGGTCGCCCCGGATGAGGTGGCCCGGGCGCTCGACGAGGCGCTCGCCGCCGTCGCGGCGGCCGGCACGCTCGACGACCTGAAGGCGGCCCGGATCGCCCACGACGGCGATCGGTCGCTGCTGGCGCTGGCCAGCGCCGAGATCGGCGCACTGCCGCGCGAGGCCCGAGCCGAGGC
>JASIGD010000637.1 GCA_030045295.1 Streptosporangiaceae bacterium | reverse complement strand
GGCCAGGCCGGCACCCCAGCTGCGAGGGCGACCGCGAGCGCCCCGACGAAGGTATCGCCCGCCCCGACGGTGTCGACCGCCGCGACGCGAAACCCGGAAATGGTGCGCGCACCGTCCGGGCCGGCCAGGGCGGCGCCGCGCGCGCCCGCGGTGACTACGGCATGACGGGGACCAGCGGCGATCAGCTCGGCGGCGGCCCGGCCGGCGTCCGCCAGCCCGGCCACCGGATGGCCGAGGACCGCAGCCGCCTCCGACTCGTTCACCACCAGCCAGTCCGGGGCGCCGTCGGCGACCAGCGCCGCCGCCCGGGCTGGGGATTGCGGGGCCGGAGCCAGGTTGAGCACGCGCAGGGGGCCGCGCCAGGACAAGGCGACCCTGATCGCGGGCTCGGGGATCTCGGCGCTGATGACCAGGACGTCGCCGGCCCGGGCGCCGGCCCGGGCGGCGTCGTCCGGGCCGACCTCGTGATTGGCACCCGGCGCGACCGTGATGAGGTTCTCACCCGCACCGTCCACCGCGATCATGGCCAGGCCGGTCGGCACGCCGGCCAGCACGCGCACGTCGTCGGCGTTGACTTTTTCGGCCCGCACCGAAGCGAGCAGCCGCCGGCCGAAGTCGTCGTCGCCGACGCAGCCCACCAGCCGGGTGCCGGCGCCGAGCCTGGCCGCGGCGACGGCCTGGTTGGCGCCCTTCCCGCCCGGCGTGAACCGCGCCGCCGAGCCGAGCACGGTCGCGCCGGGGCCTGGCAGCCGGGGCACGGTCACGGAGATGTCCATGTTCAGGCTGCCGAGGACGGTCACCCGAGGTTGCATGCGCATCCCCGCACGGTAGCGCGACGCGGTGCCCTGGCGTACCGGACGGTGGCTTGTGGCGGGCTGGCCGCACCACGGACCCGCGTTCACTAGGGTGAACGGGTGGAACCGTTCCTGCTGCTGTCCATCCGCGCCGACGACGCCGCGGCCGACAACGAATACGAGTCGTTCCTGACCCTGTCCGGGCTGGGTGAAGGCCAGCTGCGGCGGGTGCGGCTGGACCGGCGCGCGCTGGGGGACATCGGGCTGCGCGAGTGGTCCGGGATCTGGGTCGGCGGCGGGCCGTTCAACTACACCGACCCGGAACAGGCCAAGTCGCCGGTACAGCGGCGGGTCGAGGCGGATCTGCAGGGCCTGCTGGACATGGTGGTCAGCGCCGACTTCCCCTTCCTGGGGGCGTGCTACGGCGTCGGGGCGCTCGGCCGGCATCAGGGCGCGGTGATGAGCCGGCGCTACGCCGAACCGGTCGGGCCGGTCAAGATCATCCTTACCCCGCCGGGCCGGCGTGACCCGCTGATGCGCGGGCTGCCGGAGGTGTTCGACGCCTTCACCGGGCACAAGGAGGCGATCAGCGGGCTACCCGGCCATGCCGTCTTGCTGGCCAGCTCCGGCGGCTGCCCGGTTCAGGCGTTCCGGGTGGGCTCGAACGTCTACGCCACTCAGTTCCACCCCGAGCTGGACGCGGCCGGCATGTGCACCCGGATCGACGTCTACAAGCACGCCGGTTACTTCCACCCCGACCAGGCCGACGAGCTCAAGGCGCTGGCCCAGCGCAGCAACGTCACCCACCCGCCCGCGATCTTGCGCGCGTTCGTGCGGCGCTACGCCCGGTCCGGCCCGGAGCGGGCGGGCCGGCCGGAAGCGACCGACGCCGGGATCAGCGGCAGCCGGGACGGGGGCTTGACCTCGAGCAGCCGCAGGTAGGTGACGAGCCGCTCCCCGCCGCGAGTGGCCAAGGTGGCGAGGACCTGCTGCAGCTCGGTGACGTCGCGGGCGACGACGGACAGCAGGTAGTCGGTCTCGCCGGCCACGGCGTCCGCCGCGATGATCTGCGGCAAGGCCCGGACCTGCTCATTGAACACGCGTTCCGAGCGCGGGTCGCCTCGGCGCAAGGTGGCGGTCACGTAGAGCTGCAGCGGGAAACCGGCCGCAGCCGGGTCGAGCTGGGCGCTGATCACCCGGATGACGCCTGACTCCTTGAGCCTGCGGACCCGGTTCAGGGTCGCCGCAGGTGACAGGCCGACGAGACGGGCCAGCTCGACGTTGGTGCGGTCCGCGTCCTCCTGCAGCGCAGTGAGCAGCTGATAGTCAACATCGTCAAGTGAAACTGCCATACTACGAAATATTATCTTGTCCTAGAGCGATAACGACGAATTTTAGTCGTGCCTGGCCAAGATGGAGTCATGAACACCAGCCGTCGTCACGCCATCGCAGCCCTCACCGGGGCCGGGCTGCTCTGGGGTACCACCGTGCCGCTGTCCAAGCTGGCCCTGGAGTGGCTGGTACCGGGCTGGCTCACCGCCATCCGGTTCGGCCTGGCCGCCGCGGTCCTGCTGGCCGTCGTCGTGAAGACGCGGCGCGGGCTGCGCTCCGCCTTCACCCCCACGGTGCTGGCTTCGGGCGCGATCGGGTACGGCGGTACGGTCATCCTGCAGAACGCCGGCATCGCCCGGACCAGCGTCACCCACGCGGCGCTGCTGATCGGGGCGATGCCCGTGCTGGTCGCGGTCATCGCGGCGCTGTGGCAGCACACCGTGGCCCGGCCGGTGGCCTGGGCGGGCTTCGCGCTGTCCCTGGCCGGCGTCGGCCTGGTCACCGCGGGCGGAGGCGGCGGCGGCGCGACCCTCGGCGGCGACGGCCTGGTGCTGGCCTCGCTGCTGCTGGCGGCCACGTTCACCGTGGCGCAGGGCCGCCTGCTGCCCGGCCGTAACCCGGTCGCGGTCACCGCCGTGCAGTTCCTCGGCGCCGCCCTCGCCGCGCTGGCCTTCAGCGTGATCACGGAGGGCGCGCCTGCCGCCCCGGCCGGCCCGGGACCCGTCCTGGCCGTCGCCGCGCTGACCGCGGGCGGGACGCTGCTGCCCTTCACCCTGTTCGCCTTCGGGCAGAGCCGGGTGTCGGCCGAGATCGCCGGGGCGTTCCTCAACCTCGAGCCCTTGGTCGGCGCCGTCGCGGGAGCCGTGGTTTTCGGCAACCCGGTGGGTCCCGCGCAGGTCGCGGGCGGCGCGGCGATCCTCGCCGGCATCGGGCTGAGCAGCCTGCCGCTGATCGCGGGCAGGTCAGGTCAGGTACGGGCCGAGGAGGGTCAGGTCGGCGGGCGAGAGCCGGTCGCGCGCGGTCTTGGCCTGGTGCCAGTACGGGTAGATCAGCGGCAGCGCGCTGGCCTCGTCGAGCTGGGCTCGATCGGCCTCGGTGAGGGTGAGGGACGCGGCGGCCAGGTTGTCGGCCAGCTGCTCGGCGGTGCGCGCGCCGATGACCAGCGAGGTTATGGCGGGCTTGCCGAGCGTGTAGGCCAGCGCCACCTGGGCGGCCGACACCCCGTGCCGCTGGCCGATGCCGACGAGGGTCTCCACGATGGAGTTCAGGGCCTCGGGGTCGTAGACCGGCGGCTCGCCCCAGCTGGAGAGCTGCCGCGAGCCAGCGGGCGGCTTGCGGTTCCTGCGGTACTTGCCGGACAGCAGCCCGCCGGCCAGGGGGCTCCAGACCAGGACGCCGAGGCCCTGGTCGACGGCGAGCGGGATCAGCTCGTACTCGGCCTCGCGGGCCTGCAGGGAGTAGTAGATCTGCTGGCTGACAAAACGCCGCAGGCCGAGGCGGTCGGCGGCGCCCAGCGCCTTCATCAGCTGCCACGAGGCGTAGTTGGAGGCGCCGACGTACCGCACCTTGCCCGACCGGACGAGGTCGTCCAAAGCGCACAGCGTCTCGTCCAGCGGGGTCCGGCCGTCCCACTCGTGCACCTGGTACAGGTCGATGTGGTCGGTGCCCAGGCGGCGCAGGCTGGCCTCGCAGCCGGAGATGACGTGGTGGCGCGACAACCCGGAGTCGTTCGGGCCGCGACCCATGCTCATCCGGACCTTGGTGGCCACCAGCACCCGGTCCCGGCGACCGCGCAGGACCTGGCCGAGGATCTCCTCGGCCAGGCCGCCTGAGTAGACGTCGGCGGTGTCGATCAGGTTGACGCCGGCGTCCAGGCACATGTCCACCTGGCGTTCGGCCTCCCCGACGTCGGTCGACCCGACATCCGCGAACGACCCCCGGCCGCCAAAGGTCATCGTTCCCATGGTCAGCACGGATACCCGCAGGCCCGACCGGCCCAGTGCGCGATACTCCATGCGCCGAACCTTACCCAGCGCGGCTGCCGCGAGGGTTCGGCGGCCCTGCGGGGCACGAGCGGGGAGGAGGGGCGGAACCACGGCCCGTTCGGGGCAATGAAGAGATCCGCGGTGCGGACGGGACCCGGAAGCAGGACCTGGAGGGGACTCAGCCGGCCGCGCGGGCCCGGATGCGCACCGGGTGGGCGGCGTGCCAGGCGACGGCGGTGGCGGCCAGCGCGGCCAGCGCGGCGGTAAACATGGCAGCGCGATCGCCGGTGACGCCGGGCATCCCGCCGCTGACGCTCTCGGCCACGGCGGGCAGCAGCGCGGCCCCCACCGCGGCGCCGATCTGGCGGCTGGTGTTGATCATGCCGCCGACCAGGCCCTGGTCCGCGTCGGCCATGCCCCGGCTGGCGATCACGACCATGCCAAACGCGGTGCCGGCGGTGCCAAGGCCGATCAGCGTGACCACGAACAGGACCGGGCTGTAGCCGGCGGCGGGCAGGCGGGTCAGGACGAGGAAGCCGACCGCGGCCGCGGCGGCGGTCAGCACGAGCAGCCGCTTGACGCCGATGCGGCCCGCCAGCCGGGGCCCGAGCATGCCCATGATGAACCCGACCACGCCCTGCGGCGCGATGATCAGCCCGGTGAACAGCGGCGACTCGTGCAGCACCTGCTGCAGGTACAGCGACAGGATGAGCATCTCGCCGCCGTTCCACAGGCCGACCAGGAAGGCGA
>JASIGD010000082.1 GCA_030045295.1 Streptosporangiaceae bacterium | reverse complement strand
GCTGCCCGGCGACTGGCCGCGGCAGCTAGAGGCGCGCTGCACCCTCATGCGGCCGTCTCGGGGAACAGCTCATCGGACCCTTTCAGCACTAATCCTTAAGGAGCCACGTGCCGCTCGACACCGCCGTCAAGAAAGAGATCCTGGCGGAGTACGCGACCAGTGAGGGTGACACCGGTTCGCCGGAGGTCCAGATCGCGTTGCTGACCAGGCGGATCAACCACCTGACCGAGCACCTGAAGGTGCACAAGCACGACCACCACAGCCGCCGCGGGCTGCTGTTGCTGGTCGGCCGGCGCCGCAGGCTGCTCAAGTACCTGGCCAAGAAGGACATCAATCGCTACCGTGCGATCAGGGAGCGCCTCGGCATCCGCCGCTAGGCCCCCGCGTCCGGCCCGAACAACTAAAGAACAACACTGACATCCCGTAGCCCCCGGCCCCGAGCGCCCAGGGCCGGTCCTCGGTAGTGGTCCCCGGGTAGGCCAGCAAGTCCCAAACCCGAGGGCTTCGATCGAAGACCGGCCGGCAGCCTAACAGGCGAGCCAGGCCGTATGCGGCACGGCGGCGGGTGGGTGCGGGATCTACCGCAAGGAGGTCTCACCCGTGGAGGGTGTCCGAAGTGCCGAAGCCGTCATCGACAACGGAGAATTCGGCGTCCATACGATCAGGTTCGAGACGGGCAGGCTAGCCCGCCAGGCCGCCGGTTCGGCCGTCGCCACACTCGACGGCGAGACCGTGGTCCTGTCCGCGACCACGGCGTCCAGGCAGCCGAAGGAGGGCCTGGACTTCTTCCCGCTCACGGTGGACGTGGAAGAGCGGATGTACGCGGCGGGCCGGATCCCCGGCTCGTTTTTCCGCCGCGAGGGCCGCCCGTCCGAAGACGCGATCCTCACCTGCCGGCTCATCGACCGGCCGCTGCGCCCGTCCTTCGTCAAAGGGCTGCGCAACGAGATCCAGATCGTCGCGACGGTGCTCGCGCTCGACCCGCAGCACCTGTACGACGTAGTGGCGATCAACGCCGCGTCCATGTCCACCCAGCTGGCGGGATTGCCCTTCTCCGGCCCGATCGGCGGAGTGCGAGTGGCGCTGATCAAGGGTCAGTGGGTGGCGTTCCCCACCTACGAGCAGCTCGCCGAGGCCACCTTCGACATGGTGGTCGCGGGCCGTGTCCTTGACGATGGCGACGTGGCCATCATGATGGTCGAGGCCGAGTCGACCGCCGAAACGCTCAAGCTGCTCGCCGACGCGGGCAGCGGCGCCGTGGCGCCCACCGAGGACACCGTGGCCGAGGGCCTGGAGGCCGCCAAGCCGTTCATCCGCCTGCTGTGCGAGGCGCAGCAGCGCGTCGCCGTCGCCGACGCGGAGGTCCGCGGCGCGAGCACCGCCCAGTACCCGGTGTTCGTCGACTACAGCGAGGACGTGTACGAGGCCGTGGCGCGCGAGGTCTCCGACGAGCTGGCCAAGGCGCTGACCATCGCGGCCAAGCACGACCGCGAGGCGGAGACCGACCGGGTCAAGGCGCTGGCCACCGAGCGGCTCGGCGAGGCCTGGGAGGGCCGCGAGAAGGAGATCAGCGCCGCGTTCCGCTCGCTCACCAAGAAGCTGGTCCGGGAGCGGATCATCCGCGACGGGGTGCGCATCGACGGCCGCGGCCTGACCGACATCCGTCCGCTGTCCGCGCTCACCCACGTGCTGCCCAGGGTGCACGGCTCCGCGCTGTTCGAGCGGGGCGAGACCCAGATCCTGGGCGTGACCACGCTGAACATGCTCCGGATGGAGCAGATGATCGACACGCTCAACCCGGAGCGCACCAAGCGCTACATGCACAACTACAACATGCCGCCGTACTCGACCGGCGAGACGGGCCGCGTCGGCTCGCCGAAGCGCCGCGAGATCGGGCACGGCGCGCTCGCCGAGCGGGCTCTGATCCCGGTGCTGCCGACACGGGATGAGTTCCCCTACGCGATCCGGCAGGTGTCCGAGGCGATCGGCTCCAACGGGTCGACCTCGATGGGCTCGGTCTGCGCCTCCACGATGTCCCTGCTGGACGCGGGCGTGCCGCTCAAGGACATGGTGTCCGGCATTGCCATGGGCCTGATCCACGAGGGCGGCCAGTTCGTGACGCTCACCGACATCCTCGGCGCCGAGGACGCGTTCGGCGACATGGACTTCAAGGTGGCAGGCACCGAGCAGGTGATCACCGCGCTGCAGCTGGACACCAAGCTCGACGGCATCCCCGCCTCGGTCCTCGCCGCGGCGCTGAAGCAGGCCCGCGGGGCGCGGATGACCATTCTCGAGGTCATGCGCAGTGCCATCAGCGAGCCGAACGAGATGTCCCCGTACGCCCCGCGGATCATCACGATCAAGGTGCCGGTCGACAAGATCGGTGAGGTGATCGGGCCCAAGGGCAAGATGATCAACTCCATCCAGGACGACACGGGCGCCGAGATCACCATCGAGGACGACGGCACGATCTACGTCGGGGCCACCGACGGGCCGTCGGCCGAGGCGGCCAAGGCCGCGATCAACGCCATCGCCAACCCGCATATGCCCGAGGTCGGCGAGCGGTTCCTCGGCACGGTGGTGAAGACCACCACGTTCGGCGCGTTCGTGTCGCTGCTGCCCGGCAAGGACGGCCTGCTGCACATCACGCAGATTCGTAAGCTGCACGGCGGCAAGCGGATCGAGAACATCGACGACGTGATCCACATCGGCGACAAGATCCAGGTCGAGATCCGCGAGGTGGACGACCGCGGCAAGCTGTCGCTCGTGCCCGTCGAAGTGGTCGAGCGCGAGGCAGCCGAGAGGAAAGAAGCGGAGGCGTCCGGGCTGTCCGGCGAGTCACGCGGTGACCGTGCCCGGGACCGGGGCGGCGACCGCGACCACGGCGACCGTGACCACGGGGACCGTGACCGCGGCGAGCGGAGCGGCGATCGCGAAGGGCACGACGGGCACCGCAGGACGCGGCACCGCACCCGTGGGCGTCACGAATAGATGGACGCCGAACCGACCCAGGGTGTCAGCCGCACCGTCCTTTCCAGTGGGCTCAGGGTCGTTACCGAGCGCCTGTCTGCGGTGCGCTCGGTGGCCCTGGGCATCTGGGTGGGCGTCGGCTCCCGCGACGAGGACCAGGCGCACGCGGGCGCCACGCATTACCTGGAACACCTGCTGTTCAAGGGCACCAGCCGCCGCACCGCGCTGGAGATCTCCTCGGAGATGGACGCGGTGGGCGGCGAGATGAACGCGTTCACCGCGAAGGAATACACCTGCTACTACGCGCGGGTCCTCGACCGGGACCTGCCGCTGGCCGTGGACATCCTGTCCGACATGGTGACCAGCTCGCTGATCGCGCCGAAGGACGTGGACGCCGAGCGCAACGTGGTACTCGAAGAGATCGCGATGAACGACGACGAGCCCTCGGACACCGTCCACGAGGCGTTCACCGCGAAGCTGTTCGGCGACACCCCGCTCGGCCGCCCGATCCTCGGCACCACGGACTCGATCAAGCGGATCACCAGGGACCAGATTTTCGAGCACTACCGGGCTAGGTACACCCCCGAGCACCTCGTCGTGGCCGCGGCAGGCAACCTGCACCACGACACGATGACCGAACTCGTCAGCGAGGCGTTCGGGCCGGCCCTGGACCGGGTGGCCCAGCCCGCCGCGCCGAGGCTGAACGGGAAGCCCTCCGCTGCCGAGGCGGGCGCCGGCCTGACGCTGGTCTCCCGCCCCATCGAGCAAGCCAACCTGGTGCTCGGCTGCGAGGCCATGTCCAGGACCGATGACCGCAGGTTCGCGCTCAGCGTGCTCAACGCTGCGTTCGGCGGCGGCATGTCGTCGCGGCTGTTCCAGGAGGTGCGGGAGAAGCGCGGCCTGGCCTACTCGGTGTACAGCTTCGCCACCCAGCACTCCGACACCGGCGTGTGGGGCGTCTACGTGGGCTGCCTGCCGTCCAAGGCCGACGAGGTGCTCGCCATCTGCACCGAGGAGATCACGAGGGTGATCGAGGGCGGCCTGACCGAAGCCGAGCTCGCGCGCGGCAAGGGCCAGGTGCGCAGCTCGATCGTGCTCGGCCTGGAGGACCCGTCGTCGCGGATGAGCCGCCTGGGCAAGTCCGAGCTGGTGTACCCGCGGCTCGAGCCCGTCGAAGAGGTGCTCGCCAGCATCGACTCCGTCACCCACGACGACATCCGCTCCGTGGCCGCCGACATCCTCGGCCGTCCCAAGGCCCTGGCCGTCGTAGGTCCCTTCGACGACCCCGCCGCCTTCCAGATCTGACCTCCGGGACGCCGCACAGGATTATCGTGGACACTTACCCCGGGGAATCCGCGGGGTAAGTGTCCACGATCTTTCCGACGAGGCGGAGGACGACATGGTCAGGGTCGGGGTGCTGGGGGCGCGGGGGCGGATGGGGCGCGAGGTGGTCCGTGCGGTGGCCGAGGCTCCGGACCTGGAGGTCGGCGCCGAGGTGGACCAGGGCGACAAACTCGACGTTCTGACCGGATGCGACGTGGTGGTCGACTTCACTCACCCCGGCGTGGTCATGGAGAACCTGCGCTGGTGCGTCGAGCACGGCCTGGACGCCGCGGTCGGCACGTCGGGGTTCGGCGAGGACCGCCTGGACGAGGTGCAGGGATGGCTAGCAGAGCACAAGCATGTGCGCGTCCTCATCGTGCCGAACTTCTCCGTGGGCGCCGTCCTGATGATGCACTTCGCCGGCCAGGCCGCGCGGTTCTTCGACTCCGCCGAGGTGATCGAGCTGCACCACGCCACCAAGGTGGACGCCCCGTCCGGGACCGCGCTGCGCACCGCGTCCGGGATCAGCGCGGCGCGGACCGCGGCCGGGCTCGGCGCACCGCCGGATGCCACCGTGTCGGCCCTGCCCGGTGCCCGCGGTGCCACGGTCGACGACGTGCACGTCCACTCGGTGCGCGTCGCGGGCCTGCTGGCGCATCAGGAGGTGCTGTTCGGCGGGCACGGCGAAACGCTCACGATCAGGCATGACTCGCTGGACCGGGCCGG
>JASIGD010000081.1 GCA_030045295.1 Streptosporangiaceae bacterium | reverse complement strand
GGCGGCGGCGTAGGCCAAAGCCGCTCGCGCACAAGCCGCTGTGCAAGTAGTAGCGGCTGAGCGGTAAGTCCGGGAAGCCGGCGGCCATCCTCACCGTGGTGGCCGCCGGCCCGAGGGAGCGACGATGGCGCAGCAGATATCCGCGGCTGAGGCAGACGGCGAGTCGATCCGGGATATCCTGCGCCGGTTCTGGCCTTACACGCGCGGCGACCGGGGTCGGCTATTGCTGGGCGCGATCCTCCCGATAGCCATCACGATCAGCGAGATCGGCACGGTCATCGTTTTCGATATCATCACCGATAAAGTGCTGGCGGAACACCGCCTCGCGAGCTTCTGGCCGCTGGCCGCGGCGTGGCTGGGCATTGCCGTCGCGGCCGCGGGCGTCATGTTCATCGGCGGTTACCTCAGCGCGCTGACCCGGGAGCGGTTCCTGCTGCGGCTGCGGGATGGCGTGTTCGCCCACGCGCAGTGGCTCTCGCTGGACTTCTTCGACCGCAAGCGGCTAGGTGACCTGATGGTCCGCCTTCTCGACGACCTCGAGGTGATCGAGGGCCTGGTTTGCTCCGGGCTGGCCGCAGCCGCCGCCGCCGCGGTCAGCCTGCTGCTGCTCGCGGCCGCCGCGGTCGTGATCAGCTCGAGCCTGGCCCTGCTCGCCTTCGCTGTCGCGCCGCTGTTCTGGCTGGTTTCCCGGGCCTTCTCCGGGCGCCTGGCCCGGGCGGCGGGGCAGGAGCGTGAGGCGAACGGCTCGATTTCCACCGCGGTGGAAGAAAGCTTGTCCAACCAGGCGCTGGTGCAGGCCTTCAATCGCCAGTCCTATCAGGCGCTGCGGCTGCACGAGGAAGGCGCGTCGTGGCTACGCACGAGGAAGGCGCGTCGTGGCTACGCGCGAGGATGGCCGAAACCCGGCTGAACGCCATCTACGCGCCCGTGATGTACATCGTCGAGACGCTGTGCGTGCTGGTCGTATTCGGCGTCGGCGCCTGGGAGGTGTCCGGCGGACGCGTCACCCTGGGCGGGATGTTGTCGCTGGCCATCCTGCTCACCTTCATCTACCCCGAGGTCCAGAGCCTGACCGGGTACCGGTCTACGCTGGCCGAGGGCCGGGCGAACGCCCGGAGGGTCACCGAGATCCTCCAGTTCAAGCCGCTGGTCACCGACCGCGCCACAGCCGTCCGCGGGCGGATGCGCGGCCGCGGGCTGATCAACTTCGAGTCCGTCTCCTTCGCTTACCCGGGCGCCGATCACCTCGCCGTGGACAAGCTCACGTTCACGGCCGGCCCCGGCCAGGTGCTCGCCATCACCGGACCGAGCGGCGCGGGCAAGACCACGATCGCCCGGCTGCTGCTGCGCTTTTACGACCCCGACCGCGGCCGGATCCAGTTCGACGGCATCGACATCCGCGAGCTGTCCCTGCAGACCCTCCGGTACAACATCACTCTGCTCCAGCAGGAGAACCTGCTGTTCGCGGGCACGATACGGGACAACATCGGCTACGCGGCCCGCGGTGCCACCGACGCGCAGATCCACGCCGCCGCCGGCGTGGCCGGCGCCCATGACGTCATCACCTCCCTGCCCGACGGCTACCGCACCCAGGTCGGCGAGCGCGGTCGGCTGCTGTCCGGCGGACAGCGGCAGCGGATCGCGCTGGCCCGGGCCGTCCTGCGCGACGCGCCCGTCCTGATCCTGGACGAGCCCACAGCCGGGCTCGACCCCGCCAGCGCCGGTGCCCTTATGCCGCTTCTGCGCTCGGCCATGGCCGGCCGCACGATCATCGTCATCACCCACGACCGGGCGCTCGCCGCCGCGGCCGACGACATCCTGCACATCCCCGGCCCGGTCGCCCCAGCCGATCCGCCTGGACGCGCAGGGGGCGCAGCGATCCGCCGCTGACCGAGGCGGCGGTCGTGGCGAGGACGGCGAGGCCGATCGCACTGCCGACCTGGCGGGTGCTGTTGACCAGGCATCCGGCCAGCCTGGCGTCCTGCTCGGGCGCCGTCGACGGAGAGCGCGGTGAACTGGACAAAGGCGATGCCAAGGCCGAGGCACCCCAGGGACCTGATAACTTCGTCCTTCGGAGTCGGTCGTCGACCGCAGCGAGATCCTCGCGCAGCAGGCGCAGCGCGCTGATGCCCTCCTCGCGGGCCTTCTTCCCGCGGTGGTCCAGTATCGCCAGGGCATTCCCGACGCCGTCAACGGCCCGCTCAACCACCGCCACGGCGGCATCTTTTGCCTCCGCGCGCCGTCGCTCCGCCTGCGCGGCGGGATCATCCCCCGTCCAGCCGCACCGGCTACATCGGTAGGCCAGCAGCCGCGGCGTCGCGTACACCGGCTCGGCCGCAGCGCCGCAGCCCGCGCAGATGAGGTCGTTCCCGTCGGACAGAGCCGCCCGCGCACCGGTGCGTATCTCCTCGGCCTCGGCCATCAGTGCCACCACGTGATCAAGCTCGGCATGGCAGCGCAGCACCGCCTCATCGTCTCCTGCCCTATCGGCCTCATCTAGCCGGACCAGCACCTCGACCTGCAGTCGCGCAAGCTGAAGGGCATCTGCCAGCGCGCGCTGTACCGCGCGGTGCCGTTCCTGTGCCTGGAGCAGATCGTCGTCGGCGCTGCCTCTGTCATCATCGGTCAGCGCGGCAGGGCTGTCCTCACGTGGCATTCTGCGTTGAATCCTTAAATCGTTCCGATCGCCGAGCGACCAGTATCACACCGGTCGTTGAACGAAACCTGCATGGGAGCAGCCAACATATTGAGTCCTTCGGGTCCCGGTTGGCCGCGATCGCCACCTGCTGCAACTGGCCGCCGGAAAGCGTGGGCACCGAGCCGCGGTTAGGGGCTGGGGGTTGGGGCGGCGGGCTGGAGGAGGATCCGGCAGGTACGGATGGCGGCCGCGGTTTTGCCGGTGCTCTTGCGGAGCTCGGAGAGGATCGCGTTAGCGGTGCTGCCGGTAACCTTGACCCCGTTCGAGGTTAGACAGCTTTTGAAGGCAGCAAGGGCGGAACTGCTGATCACCCCGTTGAAGCCCCGGCCGAAGCCGGTCGGGGCGTACTTAGCGCAAGCCTTGAACGCGGCCGAATTCCGGCCGGCGAAGGACGCGAGCGGGCGCGGCGACCCGGTCGGCAAGGCGCCGGGCGAGAAGGACGCGTGCGGCCGGGCGCTGAACTGCCCCGGCTTGACCGTTACGCCGTGCTGCTTCAGGCATGTCTCGAAGGCGCTCAGCCCGGCGGACACCGTCGCGCTGGCGGAGGTCGCGGCAGCGGACGTACCGGCCGCGTTACCGCTGCCGCCGCAGCCGGCCAGCACTAGCGCCCCCGCGAGTGCGAGCAGCGCTGCACGGATCAGGGCGCCCCGGATGAGGTTCGCGCGGACGCGGGAAACGGCGCTGGCGGACCAGCGCGGCGTGGTACCGCCGTTCATGGTGATCTCCTCAAAGGGTGTGGGGCTAGCCGCCGAAGCCGGCGCCCAGGCTGGTCTGGCTGATGCTGGTGGCGGTGACCCCGCCGGCGGAGTTTTTGCTGCCCTCAACGATGACCGTCTCGCCCGGCTTGAGGTCCGTCACCGGGATGGTGGAACTGGCCGTGACCTTCGTTCCTGCTGACGTCGACACCTGGACGATGTCGCCCTCGGCGGTCTGGACGTAGACGATGTTGCGGTCGATGAGCTTGATCGTGCCGATGGTGGCATTGCCCCCGGCGAACTCGCCGCCGCTACCACCCCGGCCGCTAAAACCACCGCCCGGTCCGGACCCGGTACCGGCGGTCGCGCTCCCCACGGCGGCGAACCGGCTGAACGCGGAGGCCGGGCTACCGGAGCTGCCGTAATGTTTACCGACCACAATGCCGCCGAGGAAGCCGGCGCTCGCCACGACGAGGGCCACCAGGACCAGCGTCAGCGAGGGCAGCTTCGCCCGTGGCCGCCTGGTCAGCACGGCGGTGAGCGTGTCATCGTTATCGAGCGGGCTCGACAGCATGTCGAGCAGGTCGCCGAGGTCGTCACCGTTACCGGGCTCTTCTTCCGACTCTGACATGTTCGTGCGTCCGATCACTCGTAACGGGTCACTCGTAGCGCAGAGCGTCAGCCGGGCGCATGCCGGCCGCGCGGTTGGCGGGGAAACCGCCGAAGATCAGGCCGACCAGCACGCTGACGCCGAGCGCTAGCGGAATCGACAACGGCACCAGGACGGGTTTCACCCCGACGATCTGGAACCGCGTACCGATCAGGCCGGCCAGGACGCCGAGCGCCCCGCCGATTATCGACAGCAGGGTCGCCTCGGTGAGGAACTGAGCCAGGATCACGCCCGGGGTAGCCCCGATGGCCTTGCGGATGCCGATCTCGCGGGTCCGCTCGGTGACGGTCACCAGCATGATGTTCGTGATGCCGATGCCGCCGACCAGCAGCGAGATCGCCGCGACCGCGCCGAGCAGCACGGTGAACGTGTGCGCCGTGGAGGAAGCGGTAGACAGCAGGCTGGACGCGCTGAGCACCTCGAAGTCCGCGTCGGCGGCGGTCTCGTGATGACGCAGGTCCAGGATCGAGGTGATCTCGCCTTCCACGGTGGTGACCAGCGCGGCCGACTTGGCCAGGACCACGACGTCGTCCAGCGTGCCGAAGCCGGTCAGCGCGTCCTGCACCGTGGTCACCGGGGCCACCGCCGTGTTGTCTGCGCTGGCCAGGCCACTCGCGCCCTTCTCCGCGAGCACCCCGACGACCGTGAACGGGATGCCCGCGACCAGCACGCTCTTCCCCACCGGGTTCGCGGTTCCGAACAGGTCGCTCGCCGCCTGGCTGCCGAGTACCACCACGTCCTGCGCCGTGTTCACCTCTTGCGTGGTGAAGTACGCGCCCGCGCTGAGCGTGTCGTCCTCGGCAGGGAAGTAGCCCGGGTACGTGCCGGTCAGGCTCACTCCCGAGTCGCTCGTCGCCCCGTTGTCCAGCGTCTCCGAGGTGGAGACCACCGGTGAAGCGCTTGCCACCCCCTGGGCCGAGGCGAGGGCCTGCGCGTCCTGCACGGTGAGGTTCTGCGGCTCCGCGAACGCCGTGGCGGCCGACGTCGAGGTGGTGGCCGGCGTCGACGCGGCCGAGCCCTCCGTGTGCAGGACCGTGATCGAGCTGGTGCCGAGGGAGGAGATGGCGTTCTGCACCGACTGAGACGAACCGTTGCCGACTGCGACCAGCAGGATCACCGATCCGACCCCGATCAGGATGCCCAGCATGGTCAGCGCGGAGCGCAGCTTGTTGGCGGCCAGCCCGGCCAGCGCGAACCGGAAGACCTGCGCCGGGCTCACGGCGGCACCGTCGGCCCGGTGAGGAGCGGCGGGAGGGCGCCGGGCTCGGTCACCCGGCGGTCGGCCACGATGCGGCCGTCCTGTATCCGGACAACGCGCTTCGCGTGCGCCGCGACGTCCGCCTCGTGCGTGATGAGCACGATCGTGCGGCCCGCCGCGTTCAGCCGGTCGAACACCTCCATCAGGTCTTGGCTGGCCTTGGTGTCCAGGTTCCCGGTCGGCTCGTCGGCCAGTAGCAGGGACGGCGCCGTCACCAGCGCCCGGGCGACCGCGACCCGCTGCTGCTGGCCACCGGAAAGGTGGTTCGGCTGGCTGTGCATCCGGTTGGCCAGTCCGACCAGGTGCAGCGCCGCCTCCGCCCGGTGCCGGCGTTCCGCCGACTTCAGACCTCCGTAGGACAGCGGCAGTTCCACGTTCTGCAGCGCGGTCATCCTGGGGATCAGGTTGAACGACTGGAACACGAACCCGATCTTCCGGTTGCGCACCACCGCGAGCTGCTGCTCATCGAGGGAGCTGGTGTCGATGCCATCGATCAGGAACTCGCCTTCGCTGGGCACGTCCAGGCAGCCGATGATGTTCATCATCGTCGACTTGCCGGAGCCGGACGCGCCCATGATCACGACGTAGTCCTTGTCCACCACATCCAGGCTCACCCCGCGCAGCGCCTGCACCGCAGCCTCAGCGGTTCCGTAGATCTTGACGACCGACACGAGCCGGATCACCGGGTGGGGCTCGCCGGTCACCTGTGAACGCCGACCGTCACGGCGCGCCGCCGATGCCGCCGCCACCCAGCCCGCCACCGCCGCCGCGGAACGGGAAGCCGCCGGTACTGCTGCCGGTGCTGGCGGCCGCCGTCGAGGTCAGCACCTTTTCCCCAAGGGTGAGCCCGGTAAGGATCTGGTCGTCGGTGCTGCCCTGGACGCCCAGGGTGACCGGCACGGTCTGCTCTTTGTTGCCCGGGCCGACCACGACGACGGTGGAGGTGGTGCCCGACGTGGTGACCGCTGTCGCTGGCACGTAAAGGGCGTTGTCCGCCTGTCCGGTGACCACGCTTACGCTCACCGACTCGCCCGGCTTCAGCCCGGCCGCGGATGTAGAGAGGGCCAGCGTGATTCCGTAGTCCACCACCCCGTTGCTGGTGGTCGACGTCGGGTCGATCTCCTCCACGGTCGCCGACAGCCCGCTCGCCGTGCTCACACCTTCCGGCGTGACCGTCGCCGCCGCGCCGACACGCAGGCTCGCCGCATCGGTCTCGTCAAAGGTGGCCTGCACCAGCAGATTGGACAGGTTGGTCAGCACGATGAAGCCGCTCGCGGTGTTCGTGGTGCCGGCACCGCCCGCGCCGGTGCCCGCACCGTCCGCACCGGTGGCCGCGGCCTCGCCGGAACTTGAACTGGACGAGCTGCCCGAGCCAGAACTGCCCGAACCAGAAGATCCGGAACTGCTCGAGCTGCTGGAACTGCTGGAGCTGCTGGACCCGGCGCTGCTGGCGCTCGACACCATGTCGCCGACGTCGCTGCTGACCGAGGCGACCGTGCCGGCGAACGGCGCGATCAGCTTCGTCCCGTTAAGCGTCACCTGATCCTCCTGGACCGTCACGTCGTCACCGGTCACCGACGCCTCGTCCGCCGCGACCGTCGACGTGACCGGCGTGGCGGCATTAGTGTTCTCGGCGAGCTGCGTGTCATACGACTTCTGCGCGCTGGTCACCGCCTCGGTGTCGGCGGTGACCGTGGCCTGGTCCTTGTCCTCGGTGGTCTTGGCGCTGTCTTCTGCGGAGGTGACGCTGTCCTGGTCGTTCGTCACCGTCCCTTCCTGTGACGTCACAGTGTCCTGGGCGGAGGTCACGTCCGACTCGTCGGTGGAGACGGTGGCCTTGTCCGTCGTGACGTTCGCCTCATCGGTCGTGCATGCGCTTGAGGTGCTGCTGGTCGGGCTCGGGCTCGGGCTGGGGCTGGGGCTCGAGCTGGGACTCGGGCTCGGGCTGGGGCTCGGGCTGGCGGTGCTGGTCACGCCGATCGCGCTGATCGCGTCGGTCGTGCTGCCAGCGCACGCGGACTCTTCCGCTGCCTCGTCGCTATCCAGCTGTTCCTCGGCCTGGTTCACGGTGGACTCGGCGCTGGACAGCTTCGAGTCGTCCTCGGACAAAGTCTGGTTGGCAGTGCTGAGGGTGTCTTCCGCGGTCTGGATCGACTCATTCGCCGAGGCCGTGTCATCGGTTTCCGCCTGCTCCGCGGCCGACAGGGTCGATTTTGCGGTCGTCACGCTTTCCGCCGACTGCGCCGCCTCGTCGCTCGCCACCTTCTTCGCCGTGGGAGTCTCGCCTTCGTCTGCGGCGCTCAGCTGCGCCTCGGCCGACGACAGCGCCGCTTCCGCCTGCTCCAGGGCTTCCGCGCTGGAGGTGGGATCGACCGTGGCGAGCAACTGACCCGCCTTCACGTGCTGCCCGACCTTGACGTAGATGTTGGTCACCTTGCCGCCGGTGGCGAAGTTGAGGCCAAGGTCCTGCGCCGCGTCCAGCGTGCCGGAAGAGGACACCGTAGCCAGCACCGTGCCCTCCTGCACCGCCGTCGTCTGCAGTGGAGTACTGCTGCTCGACGGCCGTATCACCAGGTAGGCCACGCCTCCTGCGGCCGCCAAGATCACAATAAGGGCCGCGTTGAGCAGCAGGCCCTTACGCCGCCAGATTCTCACTGGCACAGCCTCTCGGCTCCGGATTGGGAGAAACTCATTAAATGCTTCGAAGTTCTTGAGGGCGCTTGAAGATTGCTTAGGTAAACTAATTGGCTATCTCGACGCGCACGCGCTGAGTATGCAAGCGGTAACAATTCGCAACGCATAGATCGACCCGCGGCGACGGGATTGCCGGTTTTGTCGTAATATCCGCGCCTAGCGGGAGAAGAGGCGCCTGCCAAGCTTCATTTTCCAGCAAGCGAAGGAGCTTTTCCGGCAAATTCGGGGAACCCTTAGTTAGGACAATGCGGCACGGATGCAGAAATATCACGCATAATTAGTGAAAGGCCGAAGAGCCTGGATCCGATGGTGCGCCGCGACGAGCCGGATGCCGTGCACCAGATGCGGCTCGCCACCCGGCGGCTGCCTGCCGCTGCAAGCCCGCTCAGGGCGCCTGCCGCGCTGAAGACCGGGACGCCCGGCTCAGCCGTTGTCGTGGAGGGTCACCTGGTAGCCGTCGGGGTCCGCGAACGTGAAAGTGCGGCCGAACGGCCCGTCGACGGGCGCTGAGACGATCGTGGTGCCGGCGGCGGCGAGGGCGTCGTGGATGTCCTGCGCGTCGGGGGCGTGCAGCCACAGCGCCATTCCCTGGCCCGGCTGCGCGATGGCGTCCAGGTCGGTGCCCGCGACGACGTCGCGGACGGCGAACGCGATCGGC
>JASIGD010000080.1 GCA_030045295.1 Streptosporangiaceae bacterium | reverse complement strand
GGGGCGGCCGGCGTCCCGGCCCTGCGGGCGCGGGCCATCCTCGCGCAGGGGAATCGTTACCTGAAGATGACCGTGCGCCGGCCGTGCAGCAGGACGCGGTGCTCGGCGTGCCAGCGGACCGCCCGGGCGAGCGCGACCCGCTCGGCGTCGCGGCCGATAGCGGCGAGATCTTCCGGCCTGCTGGTGTGGTCGACCCTAGCGACCTCCTGCTCGATGATCGGGCCCTCGTCCAGGTCGGCGGTCACGTAGTGCGCGGTCGCGCCGATCAGCTTGACCCCGTGCGCATGCGCCTGATGGTAGGGCCGGGCCCCCTTGAAGCTCGGCAGGAATGAATGGTGGATGTTGATGATGCGGCCGGGCATCTTGGCGCACAGTTCCGGTGACAGGATGCGCATGTAGCGCGCCAGCACGACGAAGTCGATGCTCAGCTCGCTGACCAGGTCCAGCAGACGGCCCTCGGCCCGCTGCGTGGACAGCGGGTCACGCGGTTCGGACGGCACGTGCTCGAACGGCACTCCGTGCGCGACCGCCAGCGGGGCCAGGTCGGGATGGTTGCCGACTACGAGCGGGATGTCGATGCGCAGCGACTCAGCCGCCCGGCGGTACAGCAGGTCGTTCAGGCAGTGGCCAGCCTTGGACACCATGATCAGCGCCCTGGGCTGCACCGCGGTGTCGTGCAGTTCCCACTCCATGGCGAACTCGGCCGCCACCGGGAGAAAACCCGAGTACAGGTCCTGATAGGTGGTGGGCGTGGGCTGCAGGCTCTCGACGTGCACGCGCATGAAGAACCGGCCGGTCGTCCGGTCGCCGAACTGCTGGCTGTCGAGCACATTGCAGCCCGCGCGGTGCAGGTAGGCCGCGACCGCGTGTACGATCCCGACCCGGTCCGGGCACGACAGGGTCAGGACCAACTCCTCCATCAGGCGCCTACCGCGTGCACGCCGCCGTCGACGTGCACGATCTCGCCGGTCGTAGCGGGGAACCAGTCAGACAGGAGCGCGACGCAGGCGCGCGCGGTCGGCTCCGGGTTGGTTATGTCCCAGCCGAGCGGAGCCCGGTCGTGCCACACGCCTTCGAACCGGTCGAAACCCGGAATGGACTTCGCCGCCATGGTGCGCAGCGGCCCAGCCGCCACCAGGTTGACGCGCACCCCGTTCGCGCCGAGGTCACGGGCGAGATACCGGGCGCACGACTCCAGGCCGGCCTTCGCCACGCCCATCCAGTCGTAGCCGGGCCAGGCCACGCTCGCGTCAAAATCGAGGCCGACGACCGATCCGCCGTCGCCCATCAGCGGCAGCGCCGCCATCGTGACGGCCTTCAGCGAGTACGCGGAGACCTGCACCGCGGTGGCGACATCGTCCCACCTGGTGTACAGGAATCTCCCGCCGAGGGCCTGTTCGGGATTCGCGTACGCGATCGCGTGCAGGACGCCGTCCAAGCCTTCCACGTGCGCGGAGACCCGCTCAGCGAGCGAGCCGAGGTGGTCGTCGTTGGTCACGTCGAGCTCGAGGACAGGCGGCGGCGCGGGCAGCCGCTTTGCGATCCGCTCCACCAGGCTCAGCCTGCCGAACCCGGTCAGCACCACGGTGGCGCCCTCCTGCTGGGCCACCCGGGCCACGTGGAACGCGATCGAGGCGTCCGTGATGACCCCGGTGACCAGGATCCGCTTGCCCGCCAGGATGCCCATCACAGCCTCACTTCCACCAGATCGCGCGTACGCCCTGAAACCTTAAAACCCTTCACACCCTGCCGTGACGGATCCGGTAACTGAATGGCCGTCAGCACGAAGCTGACGCGCGGCGGGTTGTGGGTTCCAGACAAGTAGGCCGCGGCGGGGTCAGCCTGCCCCGGCCGAGGGCGAGCCGCCGGCGCTTGGCTCGCGCCGGTCCCGGCGCTCCGCGGGCCGCGAGAACGACTGCCCCGGCCTCCGGTGTGTCACCGGAGGCCGGGGCAGTCCAGCGCCGGACGGGCGGTTACTTGGTGAGGTACCAGAATTCCGGCGTGGCGTAGTACTGGGTCAGGTTCTCCAGGTACTGCGACTGCGAGGCCGAGATGTTCGTCTTCCAGGCCCAGATGTAGTCCGGGTTGGGCTGGAACATCACCGGCTGGTCCATGGTCAGGAACGACGCCTCGTTCTTGACCGCCGCCGGGTTGCCGCTGGTGATCGAGTCGTTGATCAGCGCGTCGGCGGTCGGGTTGCTGTAGTCGCCGACCTGGGTCGAGCCGCCGGTGTTGAACAGGCCGAACGTGGTCGGGTACGGATCCTGGGTCTCCCCGCCGAAGTCGATCATCGCCCACTTGTCCTCGTTCGCGGGCGCGGCCGGGTCGATGTAGTTGGTGATCATGTAGTCGAAGTTGCTGCTGGACAAGGTGATCTCGATGCCCGCCTTCTTGGCCTGCGAGACCAGGTCGGTGGCCTGCTCGCCGATTATCGCCGGGGTGGTGCTGTAGATGTAGTTGAAGGCCAGCTTGGTGCCCGCCGGGATGCCCGCCCCGCAGTCACCGGCGCCGGTGCCCGCCTTGGCGCAGACGTCGGTGCCGCCGGGGTTGAC
>JASIGD010000636.1 GCA_030045295.1 Streptosporangiaceae bacterium | reverse complement strand
CGGGTTGCCGCGCAGCAGTTCGCTGCTGATGATGCGCTCATCGATGCGGCTGGCAAGGTCGGCAGACCAGGGCAGCACGGTGCTCCTTTTTCCGCGAGGGGGTCCGGGGGGATGGGTCCCCCCGGAAAAAAAACTACGGGATACCTAGCCTACGAGGTGGCTGAGGATCGCGGCGGTGATTGGGCCCGGCGTCTGGTAGGGAGCCAGGTGCGACGTGCCGCGGATGACCGTCAGCCGGCTTCCGGCGATGCCGAGGGCGGTCCGCGCGCCCTGCCAGGGCGGCGCGGCCGGGTCTTCGGCGCCCGCCAGGACCAGCGTCGGCGCCTTGATCGCGCCGAGCACGGGCGCCAGGTCCAGGTCGGCGATGGCGTCCGCGCAGCCGGCGTAGCCCTGGGGGTCGGTGCCCAGCAGCATGTCCACGACCGCCGAGACGGCCGCAGGCTGGCGCGCGATGAACTCCGCGGTGAACCAGCGCGGCGGGACCATCTCGCTGATCGCGGTCATCCCGGCCGAGCGCACCAGCGCGGCCCGGTCGAGCCAGGCCTGCCGGGACGGCATCGGGGTGATGGCCGCGCAGCAGACGACCAGCGAGGAGATCCGGTCCGGCGCGTTGGCGGCCAGCCAGAGCCCGATCATGCCGCCAAGGGAGATCCCGCAATAAGCAGCGGCGGTGACGCCGTGATCGCGCATCAGGCCGAGCACGTCGGTGCCGAGCTCGGCGATCGAGTAGGCCCCCGGCGGGGCGGCCGAACGGGCGCCCGGTTCGCCGTGTCCTCTCAGCTCGAACCGCAGGAGCTGGAAATGCTCCCGCAGTACGGGAACCTGCGCCGCCCAGATGGCCCTGGTCGTTCCGATCGGGTTCGCGAGCACGAGGACCGGCGCGTCCGCGGGTCCGTCGAGGCAGGCCGCCAGGCGCGCTTCAGACATCGGATTCAGACATCAAAGAAGACTGTCTCGCGCTCGCCTTGCAGCCAGATGTCGAACCTGAGCTCGCCCTCGGGCTCCGGTACGGCGATGAGCGTGGCCCGCCGGGCGGGCTCGGCGATCGAGCAGAGCACCGGGTCGACGGCGTTGGCGGTCGGCTCGTCGGGGAAGTACATCCGGGTCACCACCCGGTCGAGCAGGCCGCGCGCGAACACGGACACATCCAGGTGCGGTGCCTCGATGCCGCCGTCGGGGGTGGGCAGCGGACCGGGCTTGAGCGTGACGATGCGGTACGACCCGTCCGGGGCGGTCGGGCAGCGGCCGAAGCCGCGGAACGCGTGGTAACCGCCGGGCGCGGCGCCCCGGGGGTCGTCCGGGTGGGCGAACCGCCCGTCCGGGGCGGCCTGCCAGGTCTCGACCAGCCCGTCGGGGATGGTGTTCCCGGCTCCGTCGTACATCCGGCCGACGATCGTAATGGCGCCGGGGGTGCCCTCCGGCACCACGTACGGGCCTTCGGGCCACGGCAGCCGCATCGCGAAGTAGGGGCCCACGGTTTGCGAAGGAGTTATCCCCAGCACGCGTCGCTCCTCGTTCAATCGAAAACTCGTTCAATCGAAAACGGTCGCGGTCCGGCCGCGCAGCACGATGTCCCAGGTGTAGCCGAGCGCCCACTCGGGCTGGGTCAGGTCCATGTCGAAGCCCGCGATCATCCGCTGCCTGGCCCGCTCGTCCGGGACCGAGTTGAAGATGGGGTCCAAGGGCAGCAGCGGGTCGCCCGGGAAGTACATCTGCGTTACCAAACGCTGGGTGAACGCGCGGCCGAACAGCGAGAAATGGATGTGCGCGGGACGCCAGGCGTTGTAGTGATTCCCCCACGGGTAGGCGCCCGGCTGGATGGTGACGAACCGGTACCGCCCGGCCGAGTCCGTGATGGCGCGCCCGATCCCGTCGAAGTTCGGGTCGAGGGGCGCCGGGTGGTGCTCGCGCGAGTGCCGGTAACGCCCGCCCGCGTTGGTCTGCCAGATCTCGATCAGCGTGTCGGGCACCGGGCGGCCGTCCGAGTCGAGCACCCGCCCCGCCAGGATGATCCGCTGCCCCTGCGGCTCGCCGCCGTGCTGCGTGGTCAGGTCGGCGTCGGTGGGGGTGATCATCTCGTCGCCGAGCAGCGGCCCGGTCACTTCGGTGAGCCGGTGCGGCAGCAGCACCAGCGGGCGCTCGGGGTGGCGCAGCGCGGTGGAGCGGTATCCGGCGAAGTCCAGCGGCGGATGCACGCCCGACGGGCGCTCGTAGGCGGGCAGGACGAGCTCGCTGGCGCCGGTGAAGGCGGTCGTCGAAACCTCAGTGGTCATTGAGCGGGGCTCCCTGGGTGGGCTTGGGGGAAGAAGTAAGGTGGGCTTGGGGGACAAAGTTCTGCAGGTTACGCAGCGCGTCGAGCTCTACGGGGACGGGCCCGTTGATGATCTCCGGATCCGGGGCGACGGCCAGATCCCAGCCGGTCCGTTCCTTGGCGGCCGCGGCGGACACGCCCGGGAACAGCCCGGTCAAGGTGAACTCGAGTGTCGCCGGGTCGGGCTCGAGGACCCCCAGGTCCGTGATGATCTTCTTGGGCCCGGCTCCGGTGAGCCCGAGCCGCTCGCGGTCGCCCGGGCCGGACCCGTAGCCGACCGAGGTGACGAAATCGACCCGCTCCACGAACGACCGCCGGCTTTGCCGCACGACGACGATCACCTCGCGGCACGACGCGGCGATCTCCGGCGCGCCGCCCGCGCCGGGCAGGCGCACCCGGGGGTTCTCGTAGCGTCCGCCGATAACCGTGGTGTTGATGTTGCCGAACTTGTCGATCTGGGCGGCCCCGAGGAATCCGACGTCGATGCGTCCCGGCTGCAGCCAGTAGTTGAAGATCTCGGGCACGCTGACCACCGCGTCGGCGGTCTCGGCCAAGATGCCGTCGCCGATCGACAGCGGCAGCTCGGCGGGCTTCGCGCCGATCGTGCCGGACTCGTAGATCAGGACCAGCCCCGGCGCATGCGTGGCCCGGGCCAGGTTCGCGGCGGCGCTGGGTAGGCCGATCCCGACGAAGCAGGTCATCCCGTCCCGCAGCGCGCGGGCGGCGGCCACGGTCATCATCTCGTCGGCGGTGTAGCTCAGCTCACTCACCGGCGCCGCATCCAGGTCCTTCATGATCGCCCCGCAGGGACCGCGTAAATGTGCTCGTCCAGCCAGCGGGCGAACGCGTCGCGATCACGGCTGATCGCGTCCCAGGCTAGGTAGTAGTCATTGTCCCGGACTGAATAGCCGAGCGCGTAGGACGGGTGCGCCCCGCCCGGGGCGTGCGCCACGTAGCTCACCGTCCAGCCTGGCAGGACCACCGCGCCGGGCCGGGGCTCGAGACGGTCCACGATCTCCTCAACGGTGACCACGGACCGCTGCGCCGCCAGCACCGCCTCCTTCTGCACCCCCGCGATCCCCCACAACTGCACATTTCCCGACCGGTCGGCGCGCTGGGCGTGGATGACGGCCACGTCGGGCCGGATCGCGGCGACCGCGGTCAGCGTCTCGCCGGTGAACGGGCAGGTGATCGGCTTGATCGTCGGCGCCGAGTCGTG
>JASIGD010000635.1 GCA_030045295.1 Streptosporangiaceae bacterium | reverse complement strand
CGCCGCCAGGGCCAGCTCGAATCGTTCCGTGTCAGCGTTGACCCGGACCAGCACGGCGATCTGGTGAGCCGGAACTCCGGCGGCGACAAGCTTCCCGATCACGGCCGTCAGCCCGGCGGCCTCGTCGGAGTCGTCGGAGTACTCGGTGAGCACCGGCCGGGGCCCGGGCGGTCGCTGCGAGACCAGCGCCGAGCCGTCCCGCACGAACTGGTTGGCCACCGCCACCACCTGAGGTGTCGACCGGTAGTCGCGCACCAGCCGGACCACCGTGGCGTCGGGGAACTCGGCGGTGAAACCGGTCAGGAAGGCCGGGGTGGCGCCGGTAAACGAGTAGATCACCTGATGCGGGTCGCCCACCACGCACAGCTCGTTACGGTCGCCGACCCAGGCGTCGAGCAGCAGTTTCTGCAGTGGGTTCACGTCCTGGTACTCGTCGACGACGAAGTACCTGAACGCATCGCGCACCTGATCGGCCGCGGCGCGATGCCCGAGCACGATCGCGGCGGTCAGCTCGAGGACGGACTCGAAGTCGATCAGCTGCCGCTCCCGCCGCAGCCGCTCGTAGTCGGCGTACACCGAGGCCATGGCTTCCGCCGCGGCCGCGGGCAGCCGGCCCGCCGCGGCCGCGGCGCGCGCGTAGCCGTCCGGGCGAACCTGCAGGGTCTTGGCCCACTCGATCTCGGCGGCGGCGTCGCCCGGGTCGAGCCGGGTCCCGGTCAGTTTGGCCGCCTCGCGCACCAGCCCGGCCTTGGCGTCGATCAGCCGCGGAGGCCGGCCGCCGACGACGCGCGGCCAGAAGTAGTTGAGCTGACGCAGCGCGGCCGCGTGGAACGTGGATGCCCGCACGGGCCCGGCGCCGAGCTGCCTGAGCCGGCCGCGCATCTCCCCCGCCGCCCGCACGGTGAAGGTGAGCGCCAGCACGTGCGCTGGATCCACGACGCCGACGGCAGCCGCGTACGCGATCCGGTGCGTAATCGCGCGGGTCTTGCCGGTTCCCGCGCCGGCCAGCACGCATACCGGTCCCCGGACGGCCAGGGCCACCTCGCGCTGCTGCGGATCCAGCCCGGCCAGCAGCGCGTCGGGCGTGCCAGGCACCGCATCGGTCACGCGATCCTCCTCGCCTCATCCTGCCTATCGCGACCGCGCTCTGCCCCCATTGTCGGCCAGCCGCGCCGCCGCGGGGCCTGTTTGCCGGCCAGCCGCGCCGGCCGCGGGGAAGGCAGCGGTCCTCGCCGGTGTTACACGATCGGTGAATCTGTCCAAGGGTAAGGAGGCGGCGGGTGTCCGGCCAGCTGACGATGTACACCACCTCATGGTGCGGCTTCTGCCGGAACCTAAAGAAGCAGCTCAACAGGGCCGGGATCGAGGTCACCGAGATCGACATCGAGCACGACGCGGCCGCCGCCGAGTACGTGATGTCGGTCAACGGGGGCAACCAGACCGTGCCGACCATCGTGTTCCCCGACGGCACCACTTTGGTCAACCCGTCGGCGGCAGAGGTCCGGGCGCGGTTGGCCGCTGTCACCGCAGGGTAAGGAAAGCCTGGCCCGGAAGTAGTGCCACCGATCGTTCGGTTTAAAGATTTTAATGCCCCGAACGGACAGTGGTGCTGGCCCGCAGGACAACATGACCGACATGGACGGGGAGACGACGCAGCACGGTATAGCGGATGAGGCCGCCTACGGGGTGGTCGTCCGCCGGTCCGATCGGGGCTGGCAGGTCGGGGAGGAACAGGCCGCCGACCTGACCAGCGCCATGGTGCTGGCCGACCTGCTGGCCGCCGACCTCGGGACGCCGGCCCCGAGGCCGCCCGCCGGACCGCTCGGCACCGATGACGAGGCCGCGCGGCTCGCGGTGACCGTGGCGCAGCTCGAGCACGCGCTCACCGCCAGGGTCCGGGTCGAGCAGGCCATCGGCGTGCTGGCCGAACGGCACAGGCTCCGGCCGCGTGAGGCGTTCGACCTGCTCAGGAACGCGGCCAGGTCCCGCGGCGAGAAGGTCACCCAGATCGCGGAATCCGTGGTCGACAGCGCGTGGAACCCGCTGCTGCCGCTGCCCGAAGAACTCGCGCGGAGCCAGGCTCCGCCCCGCAAGCGAGGCCCTTCTCCGCGCCACGCCGGACACGTGGGGTCGTAGCCGCCCCGGGCTGGCGCTAATGTCGGCGAGCCGCGCTACAGTCCTGCGAGACGTCGTCGCCGGGGAGCTTCCGACACGCGATGTCGGTGTCTTGCGGTCCTAGGCGCCCGGCTGCGGGAAAATGGGCCGGCGGGTTCTTTGGGTTCGTTCGGGTTCGTGGGTTCGTTCGGGTTCGTGGGTTCGGGGCTGGCGAGCGAAGGAGGCCGGGGTGACCGATCTTGAGGTGGTCGAGATCTGCGCCGGGGCGGGCGGGCAGGCCCTCGGGCTCGAGCGAGCCGGCTTCGAGCATGCCCTGGCCATCGAACTCGACGCGGCGGCGTGCGCCACGCTGCGGGCCAACCGGCCCGGCTGGAAGGTCGCCGAGGGGGACGTGGCCGACCCGGCCCTGTGGCGGCCGCGGGACTACCGGGGCGTGGCCCTGCTGGCGGGCGGGGTGCCGTGCCCGCCGTTCACCGTGGCCGGCCGGCAGCTCGGCGCGACCGACGAGCGCGACCTGTTCGCGTGGACGGTGGAGTTGTGCGGGATCATCCAGCCCCGGGCCCTGCTGCTGGAGAACGTCAGAGGGCTGAGCACCAGCAGGTTCAGCGCGTACCGGCAGCACGTGGAGGACCGGTTGACCGAGCTCGGGTACGTGCCCGGGTGGCGGCTGCTGCAGGCGGCGGACTTCGGCGTGCCGCAGCTGCGCCCGCGCACCGTCCTGGTCGCGCTGCGCCCGGCGGACGCGTCCTGGTTCCGCTGGCCGTCGCCTTCCGGCCGCGCCCCGGCCAGCGTGGGCGAGACCGTCGGCGACCTGAT
>JASIGD010000634.1 GCA_030045295.1 Streptosporangiaceae bacterium | reverse complement strand
CTTGTCACACCTTGCGCCAGCTCGGGACCCAGGTGCCGTCGGTCACCGTGTAGTCGCCGAACAGCGCGGGCGCCTCCGCCCGCATCAGCTCGCCGATCTTGTTGAATACCAGGCGGATCTCCTCTTCGGCACCGGGGTCGGTCCGCGCCTCGATGGTGTGCCTCAGCGTGCGGATGTTCGCCGTCCACACCAGGCCGGTAGCCACCCCCTCCGGGGCGAACCGGCGCATGAACGAGGTCTTGTGCTTCTTCTCGTGCATCTTGGTGTCGTCCTCGTCCAGCCCGAAGTGCCCGGCCAGCCACTGCTGGAACTGCTCGAGCTCGGTCAGCAGGGCGGTCGCCCGTTTCATCAGCTCCGCGTCCTCGCGCGCCCACTCGGGGAACCAGAACGGCAGCTCGTCGAGCCGGACGTAGCGCAGCGACTCCTGCGATACCGCCGTCCCCGGCCGGTGCCTGACGATCTCATGGCTGCATACCCGGCTGACGTTGTGCAGCACGAACGTGAAGCTGGCGTGCTCGAGCACCGAGCCGTGCGCCTGCTTGAGGATGTTCCGCAGGTACGCTTCCTGGTCGTCGCGCACCTTCCGCACGTTGGGGTTGAGCCCCGGCTCCCAGGAGCGGTAGCAGATCTTCCCCGCGAACTCCGCGAGGTCCTGGGCGTCGTTGCTCAGCTGATCACGGTCCAGCAGCTCCAGCCAGCGTTCGCCGCCCACCTCGCGCAGGTAGGCGGCCATCGCGTCGTAGTCGACCTTCGGCCGGGCAACGAGGAAAACCTCGGGTTCCACGCTCTTCATGGCACAGCACACTACAGCCGAGCACCGATATTTCGCCGGGCACGACACAGGTCAAGGACGTTGCGGATGATCTGGTGCCCGGCCCGGCCGGACGCGGTCAGGATCGACTCGGGATGGAACTGCACCGCCCACCGGCCCGCCTCGGCGTCCTCGATCGCCATCACCACGCCGTCCGGAGTCGAAGCGGTCACCACGAAACCACCCAGGACCGACTCGGCCGGCGCGTACAGGCTGTGATACCGGCCCGCGGTGAACTCGGCGGGCAGCCCGGCCAGCAGCGATCCCCCGCCCACTTCCTCTTTCCCCTTCACCCGCACCAGCCCGGGCTTGCCGTGCGCGGGCTCGGGGAGCAGCGCGAGCGCGCCGCCCGCGTGCTCCACCATGGCCTGCAGGCCCAGGCAGACGCCGAAGGCCGGCAGCTGCCGCGCGTACACCTGGTCGAGTAGCGCCGCGCAGCCGAAATCGGCCGGACGCCCGGGTCCGGGCGACAATACGACCAGATCCGGCGCGTAGGAGTCAAGCAGCGCCGGCGCGAATCCGAACCGGAGCGTCGTCACCTCCGCTCCGTACTGCCGGAAGTAGTCGCCGAGCGTGTGCACGAACGAGTCCTGGTGATCGACGAGCAGGACCCTGAGCGCGCGCTGGCCGGCCGGCCCGGTGGTCGGCCCGGACACGCCCGCCTCGGGTTCCACCGCGCCGGCCGCGCCCTGGGCGAGCCGCTCGGCCTCGGCCAGGGTCTCCAGCAGCGCCCGCGCCTTGATATGGGTCTCCTTCTCCTCGGACTCGGGGACCGAGTCGTACAACAGCGTCGCGCCCGCGCGGACGGCCGCGATCCCGCCGGTGATGTGCGCGGTCCGCAGCGTGAGCCCGGTGTTCATCGACCCGTCGAAGCCGATCTTGCCGACCGCTCCGCCGTACCACCGCCGCGGGGTCTGCTCGTGATCCTCGATGAACTGCATGGCCCAGGTCTTCGGCGCGCCGGTCACGGTGACCGCCCACATGTGCGTGAGGAACGCGTCGAGCGCGTCGAACCCGGGCCGCAGGCGGCCTTCGATGTGATCCACGGTGTGGATGAGGCGGCTGTACATCTCGATCTGGCGCCGGCCGATGACCCGGACCGTGCCGGGCACGCAGACTCGCGACTTGTCGTTGCGGTCCACGTCGGTGCACATGGTCAGCTCGGATTCCTCCTTGGCCGAGCCGAGCAGGGTCGCGATGTTCGCGGCGTCCTCGAGCGTGTCCTCGCCGCGCGCGATCGTCCCCGCGATCGGGCAGGTTTCCACCCGGTCGCCGGTGACCCGGACGTACATCTCGGGCGACGCCCCGACCAGGTACTCCCCCTCGCCCAGGTTGAACAAGAACTCGTACGGCGCCGGGTTGCGCTGCCGCAGCAGCTCGTAGAACGCGGCGGGCGACGCGCACCGGCCGTGGAACACGTGGCTCGGCACCACTTCGAACAGGTCCCCGCACGCGAACCGCTCCCGCGCCTGCTCCACGACCCGCGCGTAGCTGCCCGGCTGCGGCGGCGGAGGAAGTTCTTTATTCCGAACGGACGGTGGTGCTTGCGGCGGGCCCGTGCGTGCCGTGCGGCGGTCGAACCCGGCCGTCGAGTCCCCCCCGCACTCGAACTCGTAGGCGTACCTGACCGCCTCTTCGCGCTTGCGGTCCAGCACCCAGATCTCGTCGGGCAGGTGCAAGACCAGGTCCCGCTGCTCAGCCGGGCGCTGGCGGCGCAGACGCACCGGCTCGAACTGGAACGCCAGGTCATAGCCGAACGCCCCGTACAGCCCGAGATGCGGGTCGTCGCAGCCGAACGCCGCCGCGATCTCGCGCAGCGCGCTGAAGACCGTCGGCCTGCGGCTGCGCTCCTCCTCGGTGAACTCCCGGTCGGGCTCGGCGATGACGACGGTGTCCTCGGCCACCGGTTCCCCGACGCGCGCCATGGCCGCGCGGATCATCGGCAGCAGCACCCGCCCGCGACCGTTCAGGGCCCGCGCGCTGACCCGCCTGCCGACGGCGATGATCTCCGCGCACGGATCGACGTAGGCCATGTGCCAGCGGCTGTACCGGCCCGGGTACTCCATGCCGGAACTCATCACGCCACCGCGGCGCTCGTCCACGAGCGTCGCGATCCGGTTGAGCTCAACGGGGTCGAACGGGGTGGCGGTACGCGTGACTCGAACGCCGCCGCGGGTTGTCAGTTCCGTACGATGGGCGTCCACGGTGACCTCTCGGGTTCAGGCCCGGAGGCGGCCGATAAGGAGAAAGCGGCCGCCGTTCCTGGGCGGTCGCTTCTGGGTGCAGACGCAAGCCAGCGTGCCGCCTACCGGCGGCGCCACCACTGAAGGCGGGCTGATCGCGTCACGCGGCATAGCGTAGCGGATCGTCTCTGGTTCCGCTAGCGGGTGCGGGGTTGGCGCCAGCGGCGCCGAGAAGGGTCACTGGGGGCAGGCCTGGTGAAGCTCTGGCATCCGCCAGGCCGCGGCCGCGGCCGCGATGAGCTGGGCCGCGGTGCGCAGCTGCTGCTGGGACCCGTCAGGTCCGGCCGCCCCGCTGGCCGGGGTCCTGCCGCCGGAGAAGAAGGCCTCGACCATCTGCCGCACGGAGGCGTTGCCGAGCAGGCCGCCGTGGAACGCGTTGACGAAGACCACGTTCTGCGGCCACGGGCACGCGGGCAGCGTCACCGCGTCGGCTAGCGGGACCACCGCTAGCCAGGGCAGGCTGCGGTCGCGGCTGACCATCGCGAAGTAGCGGCCGCCGACCTGGCTAACCGAGTCGATCAGCGCCTGCGCCCCCGAACTGCCGTACGGAGACATCCCGGCGACCAGGTTATTGAGCGTGAGCAGGGCGTCGCCGGGCACGGTACCGTCCGCCTGGCCGACCTGGCCCGGCTCGATGATGGGGCTGAGCAGCGCCAGTGATCCAACCGGCACGTGAGGGTGCCGGGCCAGCATCGCGTACAGGCCGAGGGTCCCCTCGCTTTCCGCCACGATGTCCACGGGCGCGCGGACCTGCCGGTAGAGCTTCTCCACCTGCGTGGCCATCCGGTCGCCGAGCACCTGGATGGGCAGGTCCCCGGCCGCCGGGCCGTACGAGATCGGCTGCCCGGCGGCGGTCAGGCCGAGGTAGGAGAACTGCTGTACGAGCAGGCCGGGCTCGGCCGCCCGCAGGGCATCGGCGTCGTGGCAGCAGCTTGACCCGAACCCCTCGACCACGAGCACCGCGCCGCGCGGCTTGGATACCGATGCCGGACCGGCCGGCGCCGTGCCGGGCGTGCCGGCCTGGTTAGACGCGATGGACGCGGCCAGGCTGCCTCCTGGTTGAACCCCGGCGGCCACGTTGCTGGGGCCAGGGCCGAAGTGCACGGTCCCGGTGAAGGCCAGCCGGGTCAAGCCGACCACGAGGGCGATCACCATCACCGCCGCCAACGGCGCCACCGGGACCCAGCTGGTCCGCTGGCGAAGTGCCCGACGGATTCGCTGCAGGGTGGCGCGCCAGGGCCACGGGTGCGGCGGCCTGCCCACCGAACGCCGGACCGCCGCGGTGGTGAGCCCGTACCAGGCCCGTGCGTCGACGACGCCGACCAGCCCGGCTACGACCACGATGCCCGGCGTGTCGAGATGCGTCATCAGCACCGAGGCCAGGGACAGGACCAGGAACGTCGCGATCACCCAGGCGGCGGTGCGCACCGGGGGCAGGTGGCGCCACCAGGCCTGGCCCACGCCGCCCTGGCTGAGGGCCACGGCGGTGCCGAGCAGGATCGGCACCGCCGCCAGGTACGGCCAGGAGAACGGGACCAGGGCCACCCCGAACATCAGCGTGACCACGGGTGACAACACCAGCCCGACCAGCAGGGTCAGCACGGCGCACGACACGACGGACGCGAGGAAACTCGGCCTCGGGACGGTTGGGGTCTCCGGGATGCCCAGGGCGTTGGTGGTTTCCAGCGCGTGCGGCATCGCCGGGCCGCGAGCGCCGGGCTCGCGTGGCCAGGCCAGCTGGACCAGAACCGCGTCTACGGCCGCGCGCGCCACCAGCAGCAGGACGAGCACGGCGGTGAAGCCGAGCCAGGACTGGTTAAACGCGAACAGCCAGCGCAGGTCGTGATAGGCGGCGAGCGGCGGCAGGGCGGTGACCTGCGGGGCGAGAGCTCGGGCGTCGGGCGCCAGGAATGACAGGACAGCCGCCTCCGCCATCGCGCCCCCAGCCGAGAACGCGATGAGTCCCCGGTGCCGGAAGAACGCCCCGGCCAAAGCCGCCTCCCGCGTGCCATTGCCCCCGCTTCGGCTATTTCAGCGTAATGTGCCGCACTGCTGACCCGCTAAGGGTTTTAACCGGGCGTCGCGGGCGAGTATGCCCGGCGGCCGGAAACGTCCGGCCGCGGGCGATTCAGAACTCGAAGCCGCCGGCCCGGCCGTTGCGGTCGGCGATCAAGCCGGCCAGGGCCGAGATCGCGATCTCGGGCGGGGTCCGGGAGCCGATGTTGAGCCCGATCGGCCGGTGCACGCGGGCGATCTCGGCCCCCGGCACGCCCAGCGCGGTGAGCGCCTCGACGTGCGGGCCGACGTGGCGCGGGTTGCCCATCAGCCCGATCCACCTCGCCTTGGTGGCCAGCACGTCGCGGAGCACCACGCCGAGCTCGGCCCGGTGATGGTCGGTGACCACCACGTCCGCCGAGTCGTCGAGTTCGTCTGGCGGCACGGTGATCAGGGGAAACCCCAGGGCAGCAGCTCCGGCCGCGCGTGCCTCGTCGGGCTCGAGCAGCAAGCCGCGGAACCCCACGTCTGCGCCGTATCTCAGTAGGTATCCGGCCACCGGCGAAGCGAAGACCGCCACCAGCGTGCGCTCGGTCGCGCCGCCTCCGGTCGAGGCGGCCGCCCCGGACGGGACGGTCCCGTGCGCCACGGCGCAGGCTGGGTCTTCATCATCGTGGTGCGTGTGATCAGTCATGCTGTCAGTTTCTCCCGCGCGGCAACCAGGTGGGTAGGGTGCAGAGGTGATCTCCCGTGACGACATCCGCCGCTGCTACGACGTGATCCGGCCCTACATCAGGCGGACGCCCGTTATCGAGGTCGACCTGAGCGAACTCGATGCGTCCGCTACGGTCCTGCCGGTCGGCACGCTCAAGCTGGAGCAGTTGCAGTGCGCCGGCTCGTTCAAGGCCCGGGGCGCGTTCACGAACCTGCTGCTGCGGGACGTGCCGCCCGCCGGGGTGGTCGCGGCCTCCGGCGGCAACCACGGCGTGGCCGTCGCCTACGCTGCCCGCAGGCGCGGCGTGCCGGCGAAGATCTTCGTGCCGACCGTGTCCGCGCCGGCCAAGATCGAGCGCATCCGCCAGCTCGGCGCCGACCTGGTGGTCACCGGCGACCGCTACGCGGACGCCCTCGCGGCCGCCCAGGACTGGGTGCAGCGCTCGGGCGCGATCAGCGTGCACGCCTACGACCAGCGCGAGACCATCCTCGGCCAGGGCACTGTTGGCCTGGAGCTGGCCGAGCAGGCCAGCGACCTCGACACCGTGCTCGTGCCGGTCGGCGGGGGCGGCCTGATCGCCGGCATAGCATCCTGGTTCGCGGGCGACGTGCGCGTTGTCGGGGCCGAGCCCGACGGCGCGCCTACCCTTAGCTACGCCAGGGCCGCGGGCCTGCCCGTCGACGCGCCCGCGGGCAGCGTCGCGGCGGACGCCCTGGCCCCGCGGCGCGTCGGCGACCTGGTGTTTCCCATCACCCAGTCGTACGTCGACGACGTGGTGCTGGTCGACGACCCCGCCATCCTCGCCGCTCAGCAGGCCCTATGGCAGACGTTCAGGATCGCGGCCGAGCCGGCCGCCTCGGTCGGGATCGCCGCGTTGCTCTCCGGCGCGTACAAGCCCGCCTCGGGCGAGCACGTCGCGGTCGTGATCAGCGGCGCCAACATGTCGCCGTCCCAGCTCGGCTAGCCCTGGACCTCCCGCGGGCGCGGATACAGGAGACTATTTACTGTGCGGTTCGTTTTCACCCCGCCAGCCGACCATGCGGCCGGGCTGCTCACCCTGCCCTGGACCGAGCCGCTGGCCCAGTGGCGCGATGACCGGCTGGTCGAGATCAGGCAGCGGGGCATCTCCCGGCACGTGGTGCGCTTTGTCTACGACGACGGAACCCTGTATGCGCTCAAGGAGCTGAGCGAGCGGCTGGCCCGCCGCGAGTACCGGGTGCTGCGGGCGCTGGCCGACCTGAACGTCCCCGCGGTCGAGGCGATCGGGATCGCCGTCGACCGCGACCCCGAGAACCCGGACGCCGACGCCATCCTGGTCACCAAGTTCCTCAGCTACGCGACCACCTACCGGGCGGTCTTCTCCAACCCGCGCGGCATCCACCCCGTCGACGGGCTGCTGGACGCGCTGGTGGAACTGCTGGTCCGGCTGCACCTGTCCGGGATCTTCTGGGGCGACTGCTCGCTGTCCAACACGCTGTTCCGGCACGACGCAGGCACGCTGGAGGCGTACCTGGTCGACGCGGAGACCAGTGAGCAGCACCAGACCCTGACCGACGGGCAGCGTGAGTACGACGTCGACCTGGCCGTCGAGCGGGTGAGCGGCGAGATGCTCGATCTGCAGGCCGGCGAGCTGCTTTCGGCCGATGTCGACCCGTTCGAGGTCGCGGACGAGCTGCGCAGGCGCTACGAGTCGCTGTGGTGCGAGCTGACCCGCGAGGAGATCCTGCGCCCGGACGATCAGCGGCACCAGATCGCCGAACGGCTGCACCGGCTCAACGAGCTCGGCTTCGACGCCGAGGAGGTCGAGCTGATCCCCACCCCAGAGGGAAACAAGCTGCGGCTGCGGACCCGGGTCGCGGAATCGGGGCACTTCGCCAGGAAGCTCTTCTTGCGGACCGGGATCGACGCCGGCGAGAACCAGGCGCGCAGGCTGCTCAACGACATCGCAGGCTACCGCGCGTACCTGGAACGGAAGGAGGGCCACCCGGTCTCCGACATCGT
>JASIGD010000633.1 GCA_030045295.1 Streptosporangiaceae bacterium | reverse complement strand
CCCCGCGGCGGCGGGCGGCGCCAGGTAGCGGAAACTGGCCGTTTCCGGGTGCTCGCGGACGACCACCCGGCGCCAGCGGCCGTAGTGGAAGTACTGCGAACCGAGCTCGCGCAGGCTGGTCCGCGGCCGGTAGGTGACGCGAAGCTCGGGGCTGAACCAGACCAGGCCGCCGCGCCCCCGGATGCGGTAGTTCAGCTCCCAGTCCTCCGCGCGAAGCATCTCCTCGTCCCAGCCGCCGGCCTGCTCGATCGCCTCCCGGCGGTAGACGCCGAGGTAGACGCTGTCCGCGGGCCCGGCCACGCCGCCGGTATGCCACCCGGCCGAGCCGACCCCCGCCCTGGATGTCATGCCCCAGGCCACGGCCTGCTCGAACGGGGTTACGCCCTCGGCCGCCATGACTCCGCCCACGTCGGCCGCGCCGGTCTGGTGCAAGATCGCGACCGCGGTCTTGAGGTAGCTGGGCGGAAACAGCGCGTGCCCGTCGATCCGGGCGATGACCTCGTGCCGTGCCGTCCGGGCGGCGAGGTTGAGGGCCGCCGGGATCTTCCCGCTCGGATTGGCGACGATCGTGATCCTGGGCTCGGCGGCGGCCAGCTGCCGCGCGATCTGCTCGGTCCGGTCCGTGCCCGGCCCGACGGCGAGCACCAGCTCGAGCTGCCCCGGGTAGTCCTGGCCGAGCGCGTGCCGCACGGACTCCGCCAGATGCCGTTCCTCGTTCTTGACCGGCATCACTACAGAGACAGGTGGGTATTCCATGACGCTGGCCACCGTACCGCAGCCGGCGCCTTGGTGGCCTCGCTACAGGCCGGAATCCTCCAGCATCTCGGTGACCAGGGCGGCGATCGGGGAGCGTTCGGAGCGGACCAGGGTGACGTGCGCGAACAGCGGGTGGCCCTTGAGTTTCTCGATCACGGCGATCACCCCGTCGTGCCTGCCGACCCTGAGGTTGTCGCGCTGCGCGATGTCGTGGGTGAGGACCACCCTGGATCCGGAGCCGATCCTGGACAGCACGGTGAGCAGGACGCCTCGCTCGAGGGACTGCGCCTCGTCCACGATCACGAACGCGTCGTGCAGCGACCGGCCCCTGATGTGGGTGAGCGGAAGAACCTCGAACATGTCCCTGGCCAGGACCTCGTCGATGACATCCTGCGTGGTGACCGCCGAGAGGGTGTCGTAGACGGCCTGGGCCCACGGGCTCATCTTGTCGGCTTCCGAACCCGGCAGGTAGCCGAGTTCCTGGCCGCCGACCGCGTACAGCGGCCGGAACACGATGACCTTCCTGTGCTGCCGGCGCTCCATGACGGCCTCGAGCCCGGCGCACAGCGCCAGCGCGGACTTGCCCGTGCCGGCCCGGCCGCCGAGCGAGACGATGCCGATCTCCTGGTCCAGTAGCAGGTCCAGCGCGACGCGCTGTTCGGCGCTGCGGCCACGCAGGCCGAACGCCTCCCGGTCGCCGCGCACGAGCTGCACGGACTTGTCCGGCTTGACGCGGCCCAGCGCACTGCCGTTGGCGGAGGTCAACACGAGCCCGGTGTGACAGGGAAGCTCGCGGGCGGTCTCGCTGTCCAAGGTGCCTGATTCGTATAGCAGCTCGATGTCGGCGCTGCCGAGCTCGATCTCCGTCATCCCGGTCCAGCCGGAGTCCACCGGCAGCTCGGCCCGGTACTCCTGCGCGGCCAGCCCGATGGAGGCGGCTTTGACCCGCAGCGGCAGGTCCTTGCTGACCAGGACGACATCCTCGCCGTCGGCGGCCAGGCTGCGCGCCACCGACAGGATGCGCGAGTCGTTGTCCCCGAGCCTGAACCCAGCGGGCAGTACCGAGGCGTCGGCATGGTTGAGCTCGACCCTGACCGTGCCGCCCAGCACGCCGACCGGTAGCTCCGCGTCCAGCCTGCCGTGCTCGACGCGCAGGTCGTCGAGGTGGCGCAGGGCCTGGCGGGCGAAGTAGCCGAGCTCGGGATGGTGCCGCTTGGCTTCCAGTTCGGTGATGACGACAACCGGCAGCACCACCTTGTGCTCATCGAAGCGAGCGATGGCGGCCGGGTCGGCGAGCAGGACGCTGGTGTCGAGTACGTACGTACGGCGACCTTGAGTGTTGACCACGCAGACTCCCCAGGGCGCCGGGCCGCGGCCGACGCCAGATGCAGACGTGTGGGACGGGCCGGGCCTGGCCCTCGAAGGGCCACGCCGGCCCTTCGGTCATCTCGCCTGCGCGCAAAGCGCGAAGCCTGGAGATTCGAGGGCCCTCCCGGGGGACGGCGCGGTGCCGTCCACCTGTAATGAAGGTACCCGCCAACGCGGGCCGGCAAAAGCACCGCCGGGTTACCAGCCCGCGTCTTAAGTTCTAACCCGCGGTAACGCGCCGAACCTGCGGTTGCGCGCCGCGTAGGACCGCAGTGCCCGCAAGAAGTCCACCTTGCGGAAGGCGGGCCAGTAAGCGTCGCAGAAGTAGAACTCCGAGTGGGTGCTCTGCCAGAGCAGGAAACCGCCGAGCCGCTGCTCACCGGAGGTCCGGATGACCAGGTCGGGGTCGGGCTGGCCGGCCGTGTAGAGGTGCTCGGCGATGTGCTCGACGTCGAGTACCTCGGCCAGTTCCTCGATCGTGGTCCCTTTCGTCGCCTGCTCTTGCAGCAGCGACCGCACCGCGTCGGCGATCTCGCGCCGGCCGCCGTACCCGACGGCCACGTTGACGAGCAACCCCGGATTGTGCGCGGTGGCCTCGCCGGCGTCCTTCAGGATCCGGACCGTCTCTCCCGGAAGCAGGTCCAGCGCGCCGACCGGATTCACGTGCCAGTGTTCGGCGACCAGGCCCTGTACGGTGTCTTCGATGATCTTCAGCAACGGCACGAGTTCGCTGGCGGGCCGGGCCAGGTTGTCGGTGGACAGCAGCCAGAGGGTAACGACCTCGACACCGGTCTCTCGGCACCAGTCCAGCAGCTCGAATATCTTGTCCGCGCCCTTGCGGTGGCCGTTGCTGACGTCGCGGAACCCGGCCGACCTGGCCCACCGCCGGTTGCCGTCGCACATTACCCCGACGTGGCGCGGTATCACATCTGGCGACAGGGAAGCCTCGAGCCTGCGCTCGTACATCCGGTAGGCCAGGTCACGAAGTCCCATGTTGCGGCCTTCCTCGTCACCGTGACGGTCTAGCTTTGAAGGTATCCCACGGATGGAACGCTCTGGTTAACTCCTGGGGTTCCGAAGCGGATCAGCCAAGTGACTTGGCCAGCGACTCGTCCAGCCCGGGGAACGAGCCGAGGAATTCTTTTCGCTCCCGCTTGAGCCTGGCCACCATCGCGTCATGCTCGTCCGTCCGGCCCTGCCTGGCGTAGAGCAGTCGCGGCCGGAGGATCTCGATGTCGTCGACGCCGGGCACCGAGGCGGCTACCTCGTACCCGAAATCGGGGTCCTCGGTCCACTCGATGGTGCCCTCGACGATTCCTTGCACGATCGCGGAGGAGTAGGGAATCGTTACCTGCACCGAACCCGGATGGTCGTCTCCGCCGCCGACACGCCCCGTGTTCAGCACGAACGCGTGCATCTCGTGACTGTCCAGCAACTCGAGCATGCGGTTGCCCATGTCGGCCATGTCGCGCGGGAAGAAGGGGTTGGTGCCGGGGACGCGGAGAAACTTGCCTTCCTCGTCCTTGCCTCCGGCGGAGGTGCCCGTGGTCTCGCCGAGCATGAAGTAGGCGGCCGTCTGCGTCCGGTCCAGGCGGGCCACGCCGGGGACGATGTTCTCATTGCGATTCAGGATGAGCAGGAATTGAGCCGGCTCGATCTGGTCCGCCGGCCAGGGGTCGACGTAAGAAAACGGCCACGTGGTCCTACCGTTCTTGGTGTAGGAGGTGTCGAAGAAGTCCACCCTCCCCGACGCGTCGACCGAGACGTTCTCCAGGTAGGCGTCTGGCTTGGTGGTGGCGTAGTAGATCGCCGACTCGTATCGGGGGTCGAGCCCAAAGGTCTTCGCGAAGCACCCGTTTTCCGTGGTGTACACCCGCCCGCCGGGCATCAGCGCCACGAAGTCGTCCTGGGCGGGCTTGCTGCCCAGCTGCGTGGTGAACGTGGTCGTGGTCTTGCCGGTCCCGGACAAGCCGACGATGAGCACGGTCTTGTTCTCCCCGTGGACTGGGATGACCTTGCACCCGGCGTGCAGGGCCAGGCCGCCGCGGTCATAGACGATGTTGTTCCACATCCGCAGGCCGCCCTTCTTGGACTCGCCGAAGTAGTCCGAGTTGAGCACGCGCGTGATGTTGCTCGCGAGATCTACCGCGATGAGCCTGTCGTCGGGATAGCCGGGAGCTTGGAGGTTCGGCGTGTAGACGACCGTGGTGTCCGGTTCGGCGGAGGCAGGGTCATGGTCCGTGTCGGCCGGGTAGTACAGCTGCCGCTGCATCCCCGCTACGTTGGCGTTTGCCGCCTCCATGATGAGCCGCGCTCTGGTGCGGAACCGCGGATCGGATCCGATGTAGCCGTCGACGACCAGCATGTGCGATTGCGCGATATACGCGTCCTGGATACCGGACACCCGGTCGTATTCGGCCCTGGTAATCGTCTGGCCGCGTGAGTTAGTGGAATCCTCGACGATGTAGGTGGACCGGGTGCTGCGTGAGTCGACGCGCGCCTTGACTACGACATTTCCGAACTCCGTTACCGAGGCGTTCGGCATTTTCTCGGTCAGTTCGCGCAACCGTGCCGCGGTGGGATTCCACTCCACGCGCGAGCCGTTCACCTGGTACGCCACTGTCGTTCCTCCTCCTGGGCGCGCGCTTCGCGCCCCGACCAGCACGCCGGCCGGCCCGCGATGAGGGCGCGCATCGAGGCCGACACGATTTCGTGAAGTGTACCCGGATCCGGCACGTTTATTACGCCGGGGACCGGTCCCGGTGACCCGCAGCCCGTTGATTAGGTATAGACCATATGCCGCTTTCTAATTCCCGGGAAAGCGCCAATAATATGGATTAGACCAATGGCCTGGACCAATTACCTGGCCGGTTCAGGCGCTGGCCGGACCTCCTGGCCCCTCGTCCCGTACCTCCTCCACCTGCCGCAGCGCGGCGCGCAGCCGGGACAGCCAGGAATCCGCGTTCTCTCCGGTTAGCCGCACGCACCAGGCGAGCGCGTCGCTCCGGCTGCGGGCCACGCCGGCGTCGACCAGCGTGTCGAGTACCCGCCGTTCGGGCTGCCGCAGCCTGGTCATGACCGGCGCCGAGAGTGTGGTGAACATCTCAGTCACGTTGCCGCACGTAACCCCCCACGACACTTTGCGCCGGAATCTGTGTTCCGCCTCGCGCGCGATCTCGATTCGCTGGCCTCTGGTCTCCTCGCGGAACCGGCGGATCCTGCCCTCGGCCGCGGCGGCCCGTTCGGCGTCCGAGTCTGCCGCCGTAGCCGGGTCGGGCAGCACCCCGACGATGGTGATCTCCTCGCGGTCGACCTGGATATCTGGAACCGCGGTGAACCAGCCGGCCGGGAGCCTGCCGCTGAACCAGGCGCGCACCTGCCCGGCGGCGCCGCGATCTGACGACGTGCCGCCGGCCGTCCCCGCGTCGCGACCGGCCGCCGCGCCGCCGTCGTCCTGCCCCGGGCCGTCTTGCCGCGTACTCATGTAATGATGATTACGATCTGCTGAGGAGACGTCAATCCGCGGCCGGGTCCTGCGCACCGCCAGGACGGGGGGCCGGCGCGAGGCGCCTGGAACGCGAAGTCCCTGCAGAACCTCGCGGCGCGCCGTGGCCGGAGCCGCGGGACGTCGGTAGTCGGGTGCGTCGGCCTTAAGATGCCGGGGGCCGTAGAGAATACAACCCGGCCGATTCAGTACGGCTGGGCGAGCAACTCCCGCAGCTGCTGCGGCGTGGTGACCGGCGCCTGGCAGGTGAACTGGCGGCAGACGTACGCGGCGGGCGCGCCGTCGACCGGCCCGCGGCCGACCAGCAGCGGCACCGTCTCTTCGGTCCTCGAGTTCCCGTCGCCGAGGGCCAGGACCGCGCCGGGCGGGGCGGCGTGCAGCGCTGTCTGGTGCAGGACGCGGGTCCGTTCGTCGTGTTCGTAGCCTACGACCGCGATCTCGGGCGGCCCGGCCAGCCAGGCCTCGGCCACCGCCAGGCCCGCCCCGGCCGCCCGCGGGTACCGGGCCGCGACGGCAGGAAGCACGCCAAGGGCAGCCTCGGCAGCCTCGCGGTGCCGGGCGGAGCCGGTCAGCGCCGAGTAGCTGAGCAGCGCGCCGGCCACGGCGAAGGTGCCGGACGGCGTGGCGTTGTCGGCCGCTTCAGCCGGGCGGAAGATCAGCGGCTCGCCGTCCTCCGGCGTGTCGTAGAAGCCGCCCCGCCCGTCGCCGAAGGCGACGAGCGCGGTGTCGAGCAGGCGGCCGGCCAGCGCCAGCCAGCGTTCCTCGCCCGTCACGCCGCACAGCACGAGGAAACCGTCTGCGACGCAGGCGTAATCCTCGAGCACCCCGGCGGTGTCCCCGGCGCGGCCGCCGCGGGAGGTCCGGATGAGCCTGTCGCCCCTCAGGTGCACTTCGGCCAGCCAGGAGGCGGCGACGCGCGCGGCCTCGGTGAAGTCCGGCCGTCCGAGCAGCAGCCCGCACTCGGCCAGCGCGGAGACGGCCAGGCCGTTCCACGCGGCAACTATCTTGTCGTCCCGGCCAGGGCGGACCCGGCCGTCCCGCGCGGCCAGCAGCGTCCTTCGGATCCGGTCGAAACGGCCGGCGTCCGCGGGTTCGGCGCGCCGCTGCAGGACCGAGGCGCCGCGCTCGAAGGTCCCCGCCGCGGTGACGCCGAAGGCCAGCGCGGCGAACCCGCCGTCCTCCGGTCCGAGGACGGCGTCTAGTTCAGCGGGCTGCCAGACGTAGAACTTTCCTTCCTCGCCGTCGCTGTCGGCGTCCAGGGAGGCCGCGAGCCCGCCGTCGGGCGTGCGCAGCTCGTCCACCATCCACGCGCAGGTCTCCGCGGCCACCCGGCGGGCCAGCTCCGATCCGGTGGCGCGCCACAGGTTCAGGTAGACGCGGGCCAGCAGCGCGTTGTCGTAGAGCATCTTCTCGAAATGCGGCACGACCCAGGCGGCGTCCACCGAGTACCTGGCGAAGCCGCCGCCCAGCTGGTCGTACATGCCGCCGCGGGCCATAGCCTCGCAGGTCCCTTCCGCCATCTGTAGCGCGGCGGGCGCCCCGGTCCGCCGGCGGTGCCGCAGCAGGAACTCCAGGACCATTGACGGCGGGAACTTCGGCGCGCGGCCGAACCCGCCGTTTGCCACGTCGTAGTCGCGCTCGAGCGCGCTCACCGAGGCCTGCGTGACCTCGCTGAATCGCGCGTCAGGTCCCCCCGCGGCGTCCGGCCCGCCGGCTCGCAGCGCGCGGGCAACGGCCGCCGTGTTCTCCGCCAGGGCGGTGACGATCTGCTCGGCCTGCCCCGTCACGCCCTCCCGCTGGGTCCGCCAGGCCCGCGAGATGTTCAGGACGAGCTGCCGGAAAGTGTCCCGGGGAAAGTAGGTGCCGCAGAAGAAAGGCTCCTTGTCCGGGGTCATGAACACTGTCATCGGCCAGCCGCCCTGGCCGGTCATCGCCTGCGTCGCGGTCATGTAGACCGCGTCCACGTCGGGCCGTTCCTCGCGGTCCACCTTGATCGCGACCATGTGCTCGTTGAGCAGCGCCGCCGTCTCGGGGTCCTCGAACGATTCGTGCGCCATCACGTGGCACCAGTGGCAGGCGGCG
>JASIGD010000632.1 GCA_030045295.1 Streptosporangiaceae bacterium | reverse complement strand
CTCGAACAAGCACCGGTCGCCGAAACCCTTGACCAGATGGCTGACCTCGACCACCACGCTGCCCAGGCGCGGACCCGGCGGGATCTGGATCTCCTCGAAGTCCAGCTTGCGGTTCCTGTCGGCCTCGGCGGCCATCTCCTCGTAGCGCTGTAGCCTGGCCTTGCTCTTGGCCTGGCGTGCCCTGGGGCTGGAGCGGACCCATTCCAGCTCGTCTTCCAGGCGCTTGCGGCGCTTGGCGTCCTTGGCGCCTTCGACCCTGATCCGGGCGGCCTTGGTCTCCAGGTAGGTCGAGTAGTTGCCCTCGTACGGGTAGGCGTGGCCGCGGTCGAGCTCGAGGATCCACTGGGCCACGTCGTCCAGGAAGTACCGGTCGTGGGTGACCGCGACGACGGTGCCCGGGTACTTCTCCAGGTGCTGCTCCAGCCACTGGACGCTCTCCGCGTCCAGGTGGTTGGTGGGCTCGTCGAGCAGCAGCAGGTCCGGCTGGGACAGCAGCAAGCGGCACAGCGCGACGCGCCTGCGTTCGCCGCCGGACAGGTTCGCGACCGGCGTGTCCGGCGGCGGGCAGCGCAGCGCGTCCATGGCCTGTTCAACCTGGCTGTCCAGGTCCCAGGCGTCCTTGTGGTCGAGCTGCTCCTGCAGGCGGCCCATTTCCTCGAGCAGCTCGTCGGAGTAGTCCGTCGCCATCTTCTCGGCGATCTCGTTGTACTGCTCGAGGAGCCGCTTGGTTCCGGCCACGCCCTCCTCGACGTTGCCCAGGACCGTCTTGGTCTCGTCCAGCTGGGGCTCTTGGGCCAGCAGGCCCACGGTGTAGCCCGGCATCAGGCGCGCCTCGCCGTTCGACGGCTGCTCCTGGCCCGCCATGATCCTGAGCAGGGTCGACTTGCCGGTACCGTTCGGACCCACGACGCCGATCTTGGCGCCAGGCAGGAACGCCAGCGTGACGTCGTCCAGGATGACCTTGTCGCCGTACGCCTTGCGGACGTGACGCATCTGGTAGATGAACTCCGGCATGAAATCAAGCGTACGGGCAGGGCTCCGTTGCCTCGTCCCCCCGGGTACCCGCACGGAGCGACGACACGCCGTTGGGCTATCGGCTCCGTGCGGCACCCGGCAAACCCTCAGAAGGGTGCGGAGACCGTGACGTCGGACTCCTCGTCCTCCTCTGGGGCTTGCGCCGCGAGTTCGGCTTCGCTGAGGCTTTCGTCGAGTTCGCGCCCGAACTGCTCGATCGCTTCTTCGTCGATCATGCCGTGGCCTTCGGCCGGGTCCGGGGTACCGTCCGCCGCCGGGTCGCCCGCGGTGTCCACGCGCTGCCGCTGCGGGCGCATGTAGTTGGCCACGCCCCGGTTCAGGTCGTGGCCCACGGTGTCGGCGATGATGTCGATCACGGTCCTGGGCTGGCCGGTCTTGTCCTCGAAGGTCCGCGACCGGAACCGTCCCTTGATCAGCACCGGGTCGCCCTTGCGGAGGCTGGCCCGCACGTGATCACCCAGCCTGCGCCAGCAGCTGATGTTGTAATACGAGGTGTCCGCATCGCGCCATTCCCCGGTCGCCTTGTCCTGCACGCGGGTCGTCGCGCCCACGCGCAGGTCGGTAACCCTCCTGCCGCCTTTGGTCTCGCGCTGAATCGGGTCCTGGGCCACGAAGCCGACGAGGGTCACGTATCCGCCCTGGCTCATAACGATCCTCCTTGGGATTCCCGGGGGTCCGACGCCACCGGTCCCTTCCACGGTGGCTGGCTATCGTGCCCGGCTACGGGACGGCCGCGTAGCTGTGGACAACCAGGCGGGCCGCCGTCCGCCTGTGGACGGCCATTTGCCATTCGCAAAACGTTGCGGAAAATGTCCGGCCCGGTGGGGGCTGGCAGCCTGGGGCTTTGCCTAAAGGCGGCTGATGCGGGACATGTCCTCGCGGGTAAGCGAGAAGCCGAACAGGTCGAAATTGGACTTGATGCGTTCTGGACGGGCGGATTTCGGGATGACCGTGATCCCGAGCTCGATGTCCCAGCGCAGGACCACCTGGGCGGGCGTCACCTGGTACTTGGCGGCGATCTCGGCCAGCACGGGATCGCGCAGCCTGGTCCCCTTCAGCGGGCTGTAGCCTTCGACGGCTACGCCGCGGTCGGCGTGCGCGGCCAGCAGCGCGGGATCGTACCGGGACGGGCTCCACGGGACCTGGTTGACGGCGGGCGCCTGTCCCGTTGCCGTGATCAGCTCGTCGAGCTGGCCGATGCTGTAGTTGCTCACGCCGACGGCGCGGCACAATCCTTTGTCCCGCAGCGCCAGGAACTCGCGCCACAGCTCGGGCGAGGCCCGGCCGCGCGGCGGCCAGTGCACCAGCCAGAGGTCCACGTAGTCCGTACCGAGGGCTCGCAGGCTCTGCGACAAGGTGGCCGCCGCGCGGCCGGCGTTTCCTGGCGGCAGCTTGGTGGTGACGAACACGTCGCGGCGGTCCAGGCGGCTATCGGCCACGGCCCGGCCGACCTCCTCCTCGTTCCGGTACATGGTGGCGGTGTCGATGTGCCGGTAGCCGACCTCCAGGGCATACCGGACGGCTTCGTAAGCACGCCGCCCCTGCAGCCGCCAGGTGCCGAACCCGACCATCGGCATGGCGGACCCGCCGCCCAGGTCCACCGCGGGAATCTCGGTCATGCGGTCAATTGTCCCATCGGCCCGCTTAGCCCAAGACCGCGCGGATCGAGCGGGACAACTCCCCCGGCACGTCCTCCACCAGCAGGTGAGTCCCATCGCGGACCACGTCCCGGCCGCCGATGACCACGTCCTGGACGTCGGCCGCCGACGCGCCGAACACCACCGCCTCCAGCGCGAGGTCGTCGGCGGCCCCCGCGGTCCGGACGCTTTCGGTGGACACGGTGACCAGGTCGGCCCACGCCCCGGGCACGATCTCCCCCGCGTCCGGCCAGCCGAGGCTGGCGTGCCCGTCCGAGGTGGCGGCCAGCAGCAGCGCGTCGGCCGTGAAGTGCCCGCGCGAACGCTGCGCCAGCCGTTCGGCATACTCCACCCCGCGCGCTTCGGAGAACATGTCCACCACCGCATGGCTGTCGCTGCCCAGGGTGAGCACGCAGCCTGCCGTGGCCAGCGCATGCGCCGGGGCCAGGCCGTCGCCGAGATCTCGCTCGGTGGTGGGGCAGATGCACGCGAACGACTGGCAGCCGCCCAGCAGCTTCAGGTCGGCCGCGTCGACGTGCGTGGCGTGCACCACCGTGGTCCGCGGCCCGAGCACGTCTTCGTCGTACAGCAGCCGGGCCGGCGAAACCCCGTAAACGGCCTGGCACGCCTCGTTCTCGGCCCGTTGCTCGGACATGTGCACGTGCAGCGGGGCGGCATACTGGTGGGCCCAGGCCACCACCGGGTGCATCTGCGCCTTTGGTACCGCGCGGACGGAATGGATCGCCGCGCCGGCCCGCGCGTGCGGCGAGATCATCCCGTGCTCGTCATGACCGAGCTCCGCGGCTCGCGCTGCCCACCGCGCGGCAGTACGGTCCCCGAACCGCAGCTGCGGCCCGGCCAGGGGCAGCAGGCCCTCTTCGGCCAGCCCGCCCGCCAGGTAGCAGGTGTCGAGGAGCGTCACGCGCAGCCCGGCGTCCGCCGCCGCCTGGATCAGGACGCGTCCCATCGCGTTGGGATCCTCGTACGGATGCCCGCCGCTTCGGTGGTGCAGGTAGTGGAACTCGCCCACGCAGCTCACCCCGGCCAGTGCCATCTCGGCGTACACGGCGCGCGCGAGCCGGAAATAGCTGTCGGGCTCCAGCCGCGCCGCGACCTCATACATCCGCTCACGCCAGGTCCAGAACGTGCCGCGGCCCGCCTGGGTGGTGGCCCGCAGGGCACGGTGGAAGGCGTGGGAGTGCGCGTCGGCGAAGCCGGGCAGTGTCAGGCCGCGCAGGCGTATGGCGTCGGATGGGGTGAAAGAGGTGCTGGGGACGACGGAGGTAAAGCGTTCGCCGTCGGCCTCGATCAGCACGTCGCGGCGCACGCCCTGGCCGGGGAGCCAGGCGAGATCGGCGTGCCAGCGTCTCATTCTCGAGCCAGGTCCTCGAGCACCGCGGCGAGCGCACGGACGCCGGCCTCGCAGTCGGCCATCTCGGCGTGCTCGGCGGGCGAGTGCGAGACGCCAGTGGGGTTGCGCACGAACAGCATGGCCGTCGGCAGCCGCGCGGCGAGAACCCCGGCGTCGTGCCCGGCCCCGGTAGGCAGCACCGGAGCCGCGACTCCGGCCGCGGCGAGAACCCCCGCAATCCGCTGCCGCAGCGCCTCGTCGAAACGGACAACCGGGGTGTACGACTCCTGCCGCGCGCCGAAGGTAACTCCGTGCGCCGTCGAAGCCCTCTCCGACACCGACCGGACGGTGCTCACGGTCTTGTCCAGCCTGGCTTCGTCCGGCGCCCTGGCGTCGAGCCAGGCCCGCACCAACGAGCAGACCCCGTTGGAGCCGCCCGGCTCGGCGATGACCTTGCCGAACGTGGCCAGCGCGCCGTTCTCGGCGGCGGCGTGGCGGGCCGCGAGCACGGCGCGCGCGTAGACGATCATCGGATCCCGGCGATCGGCGAACCTGGCCGTGCCCGCGTGATCGGCGCGTCCGGCGAAATCCAGGCGCCATCGCCCGTGCGGCCAGATCCCCTGGGCGACGCCGAGCGCGCTGCCGATCGGGCCGAGCGCGCGGCCCTGCTCGACGTGCAGCTCGACGAAGGCGCCGATACCGGACAGCCGCTCCTCGTCCGGGCCGACCAGGGCCGGGTCGTGGCCCGCGGCCGACATCGCCTCGGCGAGCGTGACGCCTGCGTCGTCGGTGAGCGCGCGCGCCTGGTCCGGCTTGATGGTACCGGCGAGCAGGCGGCTGCCCAGGCAGGGGACGCCGAACCGCGCGCCTTCTTCCTCGGTGAAGGCGGCAAGCACCACCGTCCGTTCGGGATAAAAGTTCTTTTCCTTGAGAAGGTCCACGGCGGCCAGCGCGGAGACGACGCCCAGCGCCCCGTCAAAGCCCCCGCCGTCTGGCACGGAATCCAGGTGGCTGCCGGTGGCGATGGCGTCCGCTCCCGGCGGACCCCACCAGGCCCAGAGGTTGCCGTTGTGATCTGACTCGACGGCCAGGCCGCGTTTTTCCGCCTGGGCGGTGAACCAGGCGCGGCAGGCTGCATCGGCCTGGGTCCAGGAGTAGCGGCGGTAGCCGCCGGTGGCGGGGTCGCGGCCGAGCGGCTCCAGCTCGTGCCACAGATCGGCGAACGTCATCCCTGGGCCATCGGGATCTGGACGCCGCGCTCTCGGGCGACGGTCTCGGCTTTTTCGTAGCCGGCGTCGGCGTGCCTGAGTACGCCCATGCCGGGGTCGTTGATGAGGACCCGTTCGAGTTTGCGGCCGGCTTGTTCGGTCCCGTCGGCGACGCAGACCTGGCCCGCGTGGATGGAGCGGCCGATGCCCACGCCGCCGCCGTGGTGAATGGACACCCAGGACGCACCGGAGGCGGTATTGACCAGCGCGTTCAGCAGCGGCCAGTCGGCGATGGCGTCGGAGCCGTCCGCCATGGCCTCGGTTTCCCTGTACGGCGAGGCGACCGAGCCGCAGTCCAGGTGGTCGCGCCCGAGCACGACCGGGGCTTGCAGCTCGCCGTTTTTGACCATGTCGTTGAAGCGCAGGCCGGCCAGGTGCCGCTCGCCGTAGCCGAGCCAGCAGATCCGGGCCGGCAGCCCCTGGAAGTGAACCTTCTCTTCGGCCAGTCTTATCCAGCGGGCCAGCGACTGATTGCCCGGGAACAAGTCGAGGATGGCCTGATCGGTGGCGGCGATGTCCTTCGGGTCGCCGGACAGGGCCGCCCAGCGGAACGGGCCCTTGCCCTCGCAGAACAGCGGCCTGATGTAGGCGGGCACGAAGCCGGGGAACGCGAAGGCCCGGTCGAACCCGGCCAGCTCGGCCTCGCCGCGGATGGAGTTGCCGTAGTCGAAGACCTCGGCGCCGCGGTCGAGGAAGCCGACCATCGCGGCGACCTGGACGGCCATTGACTCGCGGGCACGCGCGGTGAAGCCCGCCGGGTCTTCGGCGCGCAGCGCGGCCATGTCCTCGAACCTGACGCCCCGGGGGAGGTAGGTCAGCGGGTCATGCGCGGAAGTCTGGTCGGTGACGATGTCGATAGGCGCGCTCATGTTGAGCAGGCTCGGGAACACGTCGGCCGCGTTGCCGAGCAAGCCGATGGACAGAGCCTGGCCTTTGTCCCTGGCGGCGACAGCCCGCTCGATGGCGTCATCGATGTCGTCGGCCTGCTCATCGAGGTAGCCGTACTCGATCCGCCGGGTGATCCTGGACTGGTCGCACTCGACGCAGATGACCACGCCGCCGTTCATGGTCACGGCCAGCGGCTGCGCGCCGCCCATGCCGCCCAGCCCGCCGGTCAGCGTGATCGTGCCGTGGAGCGACCCGCCGAAGCGCTTGGCCGCGATCGCGGCGAAGGTTTCATAGGTGCCCTGCAGGATGCCCTGGGTGCCGATGTAGATCCAGGAGCCGGCGGTCATCTGGCCGTACATGGTCAGGCCGAGCTGCTCGAGCCGCCGGAACTCCTCCCAGGTGGCCCACTGCGGGACCAGGTTGGAGTTGGCGATGAGCACCCGCGGCGCCCACTCGTGCGTTCTCAGCACGCCGACGGGCTTACCGGACTGGACCAGCAGCGTCTCGTCGTTCTGGAGGCCTTGGAGCGTTCTGATGATCGCGGCGTAGGCGTCCCAGCTGCGGGCGGCGCGGCCGGAGCCGCCGTAGACGATGAGCTGGTCGGGATGTTCGGCCACTTCGGGGTCGAGGTTGTTCATCAGCATGCGCATCGCGCCTTCTTGCGCCCATCCCTGGCAGGTGAGCTGGGAGCCGCGAGGCGCGCG
>JASIGD010000631.1 GCA_030045295.1 Streptosporangiaceae bacterium | reverse complement strand
CGTCAGCGAGGACAGCGCGAGCAGCGCGAACAGGACCAGCGGGCCGGATCCGCGCGGGGCCACCGGCTCCGGCGGGACCGCCGACGGGCCGCCGCCGAACCTGGCCGCGGCCGTGATGCCGGCCCTGGCCGGTCGCTCAACGGACAGCTGCCCGGCCTGGGCGAGCGCCGCGGCGGCGTCGACGATCCCGAACCCCACCTGGCTGTCGTAACCTCCGCGCGGCCGGTCTGCGGCCGTCGAGGTAAGCGCGTCGGCCACCAGGTTGGGAGCCAGATCCGGGTACCTCGACTTGATCAGGGCGGCGACCCCGGCTACGAGCGCGCATGCCGGGCTGGTCCCGCTGACCAGCCAGTACTGCCCGTCCCGGCCCTGCGCGGGTACGGACACGCCCGGTGCCGCCAGCTGGACCGAGAGGTTGTCGCTGGAGAAGCCGGCTACCGATCCCGCGGAGTTGACGGCGGCCACGCTGATCACGCCGGGGTAGTTGGCCGGGAAGGATACCGGCGCCTGGCCGTCGCCGGCAACGTCGGCTTGCGCGCCCGAGTTGCCCGCGGAGGCGACTACCACCACGCCGCGGGAGTAGGCCCGCTGCAGTGCTTCCCGGACCGGTTTGCTCGGCGCCCCGTAGCCGATCGACATGCTGATCACCTTCGCGCCGTGCGTCACCGCGTAGTCGATGCCGGCCGCCAGCGACTGCTGGATGCGGGTCTCCTGCTCCCGCTCGTACTGGCCGTAGTGCGGATCGGACCGGTCGGGGATCACCCGGATCGACAGGATCCGCGATTCCGGCGCGACGCCGATGACCCCGCTGCCGCCGTCCACGCCGTGGCCGTGGCCGGAGATCAGCGACGCCATCCAGGTCCCGTGCATGCCCCAGTTCGGGTTGGACGGCGGGGTGTCCAAGTCGGTGTAGTCGGGGCCGGTGGTGACCGATCCGACCAGGTCGCTGACGTACGGGTCCACGCCGCTGTCGATTACCGCGACGGTCACCCCGGCGCCCTGGCTCAGCTGCCACGCCGGCTGGACGTCCATCATGTTCAGGACCCACTGCTGGTTGTCCCTGATCGTGTCGGCGGCGACCGAGGCCGAGCGCGCAACAGCCACCGAACCCGGCGGCGATACGGCCGCGCCGGCCGGGGCGCCGGGCAGCACCGCCAGAGAGCAGGCCGCGAACAGCGTGGCCAGTACCGCGGCCCGGCTCAAGGTCAGCATCCGGGCGCTCCCGGGCAGTGCGGCGGGGCGGGCCGGGCCGCGAGCGTGTTCGCGACCGACTGGGCGACGCCAGCGGCCAGGCTGGTCATCTCCGCGTCGGAGTACTTATCGTCGGACACGCGGACGCGCGGCCGCCCGTCGGCGTACCCGGCCGCGTACATGACCAGGTACGGGCCGTCGGCGAAGCTCGCCGAGATCTGCCGGCTGTAGTCGTACAGCGAGGCTGCCCGGCCGCGGAACCTGACCACCTGGACCCCGTCGTCCAGCTTGCCCGTTCCGGTGACGCTGCGCGCCGCGGTCAGCCGCGGCCGGGTCAGCCCCGCCACCGCGGTGTCGGCCGCCGCGGCCGTGGGCAGGACCGCGACGCCGACGGTCATGACGTAGCTGCGGGTGGCATCGACGTAGGTCGCGCGCAGCACGGCCTCGCACCCGCTGCGGTGCAGCGCCGAGGCGGCGGCCGTGGTCACGCCGCCGTTGCAACCGGACTCAGGAGCGATGCCGACCCGCAGCGCGTCGAGGCTCAGCGGCGCGGGACCCTGGAGCACCTGGGCGGGGAGCTGGTAGGTGACCGCGGCCGGGAAGACCTGGCCCGAGTCCAGCACCCGCCACCGGCTGGCGATCTCCCAGGCCTCGATCTGTTCCTGCTGTGCGGCGGTGAACTGCCGGGGCAGCAGCTGGGTCACCACGCCGTTCAGGGACACGGCCAGCCCCGCCAGTCCGAGCAGCAGGGCGATCAGCGCGGCCAGGCGGCGCCTCCTGACGTTGCGCCGCGGCGGTTCGCCGCGGGTCCCGGGGTCCGCCGTCACAAAGAAGATGGTATGGCCTGATCCGGGCGCCATGGCGAGACCGCCTGATCCGGGCGCCTCGGGCGAGACTAAATGCCCTGGTTTGACGTGTCCATTGAGGTCAGTCGGCGATGATCACCCGGTTGGTCAGCGTCCCGATGCTCTCGATCGTGACCGACACCTCGTCCCCGTCGGTCATCGGCCCGACCCCGGCCGGCGTCCCGGTGAGCAGGACGTCCCCCGGCAGCAGCGTCATCACCTGGCTGACGTGCGAGACCAGGGCCGGCACGTCCCACAGCAGCTCGGACGTGCGGGCCTGCTGGCGGACCGTCCCGTTCACGGTGGTGGTGAGCTCCAGGTCGGCGGGGTTGGTCCCGGTCTCTATCCACGGCCCGAGCGGGCAGAACGTGTCGAAGCCCTTGGCCCGGGTCCACTGGCCGTCCCGCGTCTGCAGGTCGCGCGCTGTGACGTCGTTGGCGCAGGCGTAGCCGAAGATCACCTCATCGGCGCGCTCCCGCGGCACCCCGCGGCAGAGCCGGCCGATGATGACCGCGAGCTCGCCCTCGAAATCGACCCGCTCGGTGATCTTCACCGGGTACTTGATCGCGTCCCCGGGCCCGGTCACCGACGTGGACGGCTTGAGGAACAGCACCGGCTCGGCGGGCGGATCGCCGCCCATCTCCTGCGCGTGTGACGCGTAGTTCCGTCCGGCGCCGACCACCTTGCTCGGCAGCACTGGCGCCAGCAGCCTGACCTCCGCCAGCGGATACCTCTCCCCGGTCAGGCGGACGCCGCCCGGATCCACCCCGAACGGGTGCCCGTACAGTTCCGCGATCGTCAGCCCGGATCCGGCGCCCTCCACCACGCCGTACGCGACTCCGTCGCCTTTGGCGAATCTCGCGATGCGCACGCCACTCCTTTTGTGTTTATCGACCTGCAGCCTGGCGCTACTGCATATAGTGCTCGACCTCGCCGACCGGGCGCGCTTCCGCCTCGTTCGGGTTCTCGCCGAACTCACGGCGGGCCCGTCGCTGCCGCAGCAGGTCCCAGCACTGGTCGAGCGCTTCCTCGGCCGCGCTCAGCTGCTCGCGTTCCGCGGTGCTGCTCAGCTGGCCGGCCGCGTGCTGCTCCCTGAGCCTGTGCTCGGTATCGATGAGCTCATTGATATGCGCCAGGATTTCCTTGTCGTCCATGCCCCTACCGTAAGTCCCTGACGGTCCCGCTGCGGCCCGGGGTCTTCTTATTGGGGCCGAACGAGCCGTGGTACTGCCCCGTTTCCGCTGTCAGCTGACCGGGGCAAACCGGACGTCGGGTGAGCCGGCCGGGGCTAGTCATCCTTGTTCGCGAGCGCGGCGGCGGTGGCCTCGTCGGCGGGGTAGAACGACTCGATGGCCAGCTCCTCGACGGTGATGTCCATCGGGGTGCCGACCACGGCGGTCATGCTGATGAAGGACAGCTCGCCGCGGTCGGTCCGGTAGCGGAGCGGGACCACCACCCCGCCGCCGGCTTGCGGCGGGCGGCGCTGATCGCCGCCGCGGCGGCCGGGGCCACCCGGGGCGCCGGGGTAGCCGTCGAGCTCGTCGTACAGCCGGAACAGCCGGGGGTCACCGGTGGCCTCGGCCTGGCGGTACAGCCGGGCGAGCAGGTGGGCGCGCCATTCGGGCAGGTTGACGATGCGCGGGGCCATGCCGTCGGGGTGCAGGCTCAGCCGTAGCACGTTGACCGGCGGCGCGAGGAGGTCCGGCGCTACCCCGGCCGTGAAGGTGGCGATGCCGTCGTTGGCGTCGACGAGCTCCCACCAGCGGTTCACCACCGCGGCCGGGTAGGGAAGGTGGCCGGCCAGGATCCGTCCCAGCGCGGCCCGGACGGACCGCAGCTCGGCGGCGGCGAGGCCGCGCTCGGGGTAGGCCGGGGCGTAGCCGCCCGCGAGCAGCAGCACGTTGCGGTCGCGCAGCGGGACGTCGAGGTGCTCGGCCAGGCGCAGGATCATCTCGCTGGTCGGCCTGGCCCGCCCGGTCTCGACGAAGCTCAGGTGCCGGGACGAGACGTTCGCCTGGATGGCGAGGTCCAGCTGGCTGAGCCTGCGGCGCTGCCGCCACTCGCGCAGCAGTTCTCCGGCCTGCGGCTTCTGCTGCGCGGGTTCGGTCATGCCGGAAGCCTACGCCGTTAGAACCATTACCTGTGAGGTAATTGCTGTAATTACCTGGTGTCGGCGAAGATCGACTCGTCCGATCCACACCCGAAGGGACATCCGATGCAGGAGATCGTCGAGCGCTACATCGATTGCTGGAACCAGACCGACCCGGGGCTGCGGCGGGGGCTGATCGACTCGCTCTGGGCCGCCGACGGCAGCTACACCGACCCGCTGGCCGACGCGCGCGGGCGGGACCAGATCGACGCGGTGATGGCCGCGGCGCAGCAGCAGTTCCCCGGGCTGGTGTTCACGCTCGGCGGGCCGGTCGACGCCCACCACAACCAGGCCCGTTTCACCTGGCACCTTGGACCCGACGGGGGCGAGCCCATCGTGATCGGGTTCGACGTCCTCGTCCTGGACGGCGGGAACCAGATCCGCGGCGTACACGGCTTCCTGGACCAGGTTCCCGCCGCCTGAGACGGGCGCTCGGAGGATCGTGGACAGTTACCCCGGGTATTTCCGGGGTAACTGTCCACGATCATGGGGTGGGCTCGCGGCCGGAGCGGAGGAGGCAGTAGGTGACCGCTTCTTCGAGGGCGTGCCAGCTCGCGGCGATGATGTTCTCGTCCACGCCGACCGTGTTCCAGGTGTCGCCGGTGCCGTCGTCGGACTCGATCAGCACGCGGGTGACCGCGCCGGTGCCGTGCGTGCCGGCCAGGATCCGCACCTTGTAGTCGGTCAGCTCGAGCGTGGCCAGCTCCGGGTAGATCTGCTCCAGCGCGGCGCGCAGCGCCTTGTCCAGCGCGTTCACCGGGCCGTTGCCCTCGCCCACCGCGACCAGGCGCTCCCCCTTGGCGAACAGCCTGACGGTGGCTTCGCTGGTCATTCGTTGATCCGGGTGGCGTTCGACGATGACCCGCCAGGACTCCACGGCGAAGTACTCGCGCCGCTGGCCGAGCTCGTCGCGCAGCAGCAGCTCGAAGCTGGCGTCGGCGGCCTCGAAGGTGTAGCCGCTGGCCTCCATGTCCTTGACCCGGTCGGTGACCCGCCCGATGGTTTCCCTGTCGCCGGACAGGTCGTAGCCGAGCTCGCGGCCCTTCAGCTCGACCGACGCGCGGCCGGCCATGTCCGAGACCAGCATCCGCATGTCGTTGCCGACCAGGGCCGGGTCGATGTGCTGGTAGAGCATCGGGTCGACCTTGACCGCCGAGGCGTGCAGCCCGGCCTTGTGCGCGAAGGCGCTCAGCCCGACGTAGGGCTGGTGGGTATCCGGCGCGACGTTGGTGACCTCGCTGATCGCGTGCGCGATCCGGCTCATCTCCCGGATGCCGTCCCGGGGCAGGACGGGTCGGCCCTTCTTCAGCTGCAGGCCGGCGACCACGCTGAACAGGTTGGCGTTGCCCGCCCGTTCCCCGTAGCCGTTCGCGGTGCCCTGCACGTGCGTGACGCCCGCGTCGACCGCGACCAGGGTGTTGGCGACGCCGCAGGCGGTGTCGTCGTGACAGTGGATGCCCAGGCGCGCCTGCGTGGCCTCGCGCACGCCGGCGACCGTATCGGCCAGCTCGTTCGGCATCATGCCGACGTTGGTGTCGCACAGGGCGACCACGTCCGCGCCGGCCTCGGCGGCCGCCCTGACCACTTCGAGCGCGTAGGCCGGGTTGGACCGGTACCCGTCGAAGAAGTGCTCGGCGTCGAGGAAGACCCGCTGGCCGCCTTCACGCAGGTGGGTGATGGTGTCGGCGATCATCTTGAGGTTTTCCTCGAGGGTGGTGCGCAGCGCCAGCTCGACGTGCCGGTCGTGACTCTTCGCCACCAGGGTCACGACCGGCGCGCCCG
>JASIGD010000630.1 GCA_030045295.1 Streptosporangiaceae bacterium | reverse complement strand
ATGTGCTCGGGCAGCTCGGCTACCAGCGCGACCGCGGCGCGGATGATGTGCGGTGCCTGGGTGGTCATGTACACGGTGAGCTTCGAGGTAGCCCGGTTGAAGTCGGCTATCGAGCCGCAGCACTCGATCGGGGACGGGTGCGAGCGGGGGTAGTGCAGCTTCAGCCTCGAGATCACGTCGGCCTGCGCGAACGCCCGCTCCGTGCCGGCCGCGTCGCCGACCTCCCAGTCGTAGATGACGTTGTCCTGCTGGCCCGCCTTGTCGTCCCGGATGACCGGCGCGTCTTCGGCGACCGCCTGCTCGGGATTGACGATCACCGGCAGCGGCTCGTAATCGACCTCGATCGCCTCGCAGGCGTCCTTGGCGATGTACGGGTCATCGGCTATGACGCAGGCCACCTCCTGGCCCTGGAACCGCACCTTGTCGGTGGCCAGCACGGCTTGGGTGTCGTAGGAGAGCGTCGGCATCCAGGCCAGGTTGCGCGTGGCCATCATCTCGCCGGTGAGAACCAGGTGGACGCCGGGTATGTGCCACGCCTTGCTGGCGTCGATCGACTTGATCCGCGCGTGCGCCAGCGGACTCCGCAGTATCTCCATATGCAGCATGCCGGGCAAGGTGATGTCGTCGGTGTAGTTGCCCCGGCCGCGGATGAAGCGGTTATCCTCGACGCGCTTGCGGCTCGCGCCCAGTCCGCCGATCTTGATTTCGTCAAGCGCCTGTGACATGGGTCTGCCTCCTTTCCTAGCTGGCGGACTGGGATCTGAGCTTGGCGGCGGCCCACAGCACCGACTTCACGACGTTCTGGTAGCCGGTGCAGCGGCACAGGTTGCCGGACAGCGCCCACCGGATGTCCTCTTCGGTGGGATCGGGATTGGCGTCGAGCAACGCCTTGGCGGCCATCATCATGCCCGGCGTGCAGAACCCGCACTGCAGCCCGTGTTCCTGCTTGAAACCCTCCTGCAGCGGGTGCAGCTCGCTGGCGGTGGCCAGGCCCTCGACCGTGCTGATCTCGTGCCCGTCGGCCTGCACGGCCAGCATGGTGCAGGACTTCGCCGGACGGCCGTCGACGAGCACCGTGCACGCGCCGCAGCTCGTCGTATCGCAGCCCATGTGCGTGCCGGTCAGCCCGAGCCCGCGGCGAATCAGGTGGGACAGCAGCAGGCGCGGCTCTACTTCGGCGACCGTCTTCCTTCCGTTCACCGTGAACGTGATCCGGCGTACCGGGATGTCGGCCCCCGAACTCCCGGCCGCGCCGTCCTGGTCCTCGTAAATGATCGTCATGGTCAGGCTGCCCTTTCCGCCGCCGCGTCGGTGCGGCTCAGCAGGCGCAGCACGAACGTGCGCACCATATGCCGCTTGTAGTCGGCACTGCCGCGATGATCGGTCCTCGGCCGTGCGGCCTCGGCCGCCAGGTCAGCGGCCTGAGCGATGCTCTCGGCCGTCAGCGGACGCCCGGTGAGTGCTTCGGCCGCCGCCGTAGCGCCGATAGTGGACCCGCCTACCCCGGTGAGGGCGATGCCCGCCCGGGTCACGTTGTCGCCGCTCATGTCCAGAGCGACCGCGACCCCGACGGTCGCGAAGTCGCCGACGCGGCGCTCCAGCTTGAGGTAGCCGCCGGAACGGGTGCCCTTCGCGGCCGGTATCACCGCCTCCACCGCGATCTCGTCCGGTTCCAGGACGTTCTGGAAGGGCCCGGTGACGAAATCGGCCACCGGGATGGAGCGCATGCCGCCCGGGCCTCGGGCCATCACCGAGCCGCCGAGCGCCAGCACCACCGAGGCCCAGTCACCCTGCGGATCGGCGTGACACAGCGAGCCGACGAGCGTGCCCCGGTTGCGCACGATGGGGTCGGCGATCTGCGGCGCTGCCGCGGCCATGGTAGGCTGGGTGGTCTTCAGCAGATCCGAGCGCTCCAGGTCGGCGTGACGGCACAGGGCGCCGATGCGCAAGGTGCCGTCCGGGTCGGCCCGGTGATAGTCGAGGCCGGGCACGTTGTTGATGTCCACGACAAGCTGCGGTGAGGCGAAGCGCAGTTTCATCAACGGGATCAGGCTCTGACCGCCGGCCAGGACCTTCGCATCGTCCCCGGCGTCGTGCAGCAGGCCGATCGTCTCGGCGAGCGAACGCGGCGCCTCGTACCGGAACCGCGACGGATACATAGACCCTCCAGGTGTTGCGGTGGATTCGGCCGGCCTACGGCTCGGATTCCGGGTCCGGCACAGCAGTCGGGAGCGACTCATAGTCGGGGTCCGGCCGCGGCTGCTGGTGCGGCGGCCAGGGTCCCGCCACCGGCTGGCCGGCCACCTTGAGGTAATCAATCAGCTCGGGCCAGGCCCAGACGGTCGGGCTCTTCCCGGTCTTAGGAGCGCCCTCGATCAGCTCATACAGCCGCGGGTTACCGCGGCTGTGCCCGTCGGATTCAATTCGCATACTGTATGCTCCCGCGCTGGACAGTTCTGACCGGTTGCCGTCAGTATTGACGCGTCAAATGATCCACTGGCCGGCACCGCCCCGCAATACGCGAATAAGTGCTTGCTTAAGGCGCGGCCCGCCCGTGCGTTTCACGGCATCTCGGCTGGTAGGAACGTTTGCAACGCGCTGCGGGGTGTCAGCTCCAGATCGTGACGTATACCGGCGGCCGGAACCGCGAGGGCGGGACCCCGCCGGTCGGCGAGCGCATCAGGTACATGGCTTCCGGGGTGCTCAGGTAGCGGCGGAAGGAGCTGGCTGCGGCGCTCTGGTGCTGCCGGTCGAGCAAAGTGACGTGCCAGCACGCTTCCATCCGGCAGCCGGGCAGGTCGACGCGGGAGAGCTCGCCCCGGCGCAGCCGCTGGGCGACCAGGTGCTCGACCGCGGGCGCAACGCCCGTACCGTCGGCCGCGGCCGCCCAGGCGGCGGTCTGGTTGGGGAAGACCCTGATCTGGTCCTCGGGAATGCCCA
>JASIGD010000629.1 GCA_030045295.1 Streptosporangiaceae bacterium | reverse complement strand
GTATCGACGCGGCGGAAAAGCGCGTCCGCGCGGCCGTTCCCATCGCTGCCACGATCTACCTGGAACCTGACATCTACCGGCCGGCCCGGGCCGACCAGACCGACCCGTCGATCCGCGCGGTCCTCCGCGGCCGCCCGCCCAGTCCACCGCGGGACCGGGCTGACGACTCCTGAGCCGGACGAGCCCGCGGCTCAGCGTGAGATGCGCTCGAGCAGGCTCCGGGTCGCCGGCAGCCGCTCGGCCAGGCCGGCCACCGCCTGACCGGTGCCCGCGCCGATCAGCGCGCCGACCACGGCGTCGCCCGGGTAGTGCACCCCGGTGTGCACCCGGGAGTACGCCACGGTCGCGGCCAGGAACCGCAGCGCCGCCCCGAGCCAGGGCTGGTCGTACCCGACGGCCGCGGCGAAGGCGAACCCCGACGCCGCGTGACCGGAGGGGAACGACGTGGAGGCCGGCATCGTCACGTTCCGCTGGTCCGGGACCCCGGCGCCCGCCCGGTCCGGTCGCGGGCGGGACCAGACGGCCTTGCCGGGCAGGTTCACCAGCGCGGACGTGACGCCGATGGCCGCTACCCCGCGTACCGCGGCCCGGCGGCCCGCGCCGCCGCCGGCCAGAGCGAGCCCGGCCGCGATGGCCAGCCAGAGGCGGGAGTAGTTGGCCGCGTTGGACAGCCGGCGCAGCGGCTCGTCGAGGGACGGGGTGGGCGTGGCGGCCACCGCGGAATAGACCGCCTGGTCCACCGCCCCCAGCTCACGCAGCACCTGGGCGGCCCGCTCGCGGACCGGCCCGGCCGGCCGCGTGACCCGGCCGGTCGGCCGCTGCGGAGCCTGCTCAGCGGGCTCAGCAGCCGCGCTGCCCCCTTCGACCATCGGCGTATGCTAACACCACGCCGGAGCCGGAAGCGAGGAGACACCTGCCAGCTCAAGCCGAACACCAGCCGGGGGAGGACGTGGCCGCGCGTGCCCTGCAGCGGCCGAGCGCGGGACGGCGGCTGGCGGCCGTGTTCGCCTTGGCGTCGCTGGCCGCGGCGGTCATCCTCCTGCTCATCGGTTCCGCCCTTAACGTCGGCGCCGTGATCGTGGCCTTCGCCTGCTTGCTGATCTGCGCCACCGCGGGATGGTACGCGGTGTCCCGGCGCGGCGTGGTCCGGGTGATCGCGATAGCCGTGGCCGTGGCCGCCGTCGCGGGGCTCGGCGTCGGCCTGTCCTTCGCCGATATCAACGGCTGGATGGCGGCCCTCGTCGTGGTCCTGGCCGCGCTGTCGGTACTGGCCGCACGGTACGCGCTGGAGCGCACGCGCAGGCACCTGCGCGCCGAGACAGCGCACCTGCGGGTGGCGCCCGCGGCGCATCCGGTCCTGCTCATGAACCCGAAGTCCGGGGGCGGCAAGGTGGAGCGTTTCCACCTCGAGCAGGAGTGCCGCGACCGGGGCATCGAGCCGGTCGTCCTGCAGCCCGGCGGCGACCTGCTCGAGCTGGCCGAGGACGCCGTCGCCCGCGGCGCCGACGTGATCGGCATGGCGGGCGGCGACGGCTCCCAGGCGCTGGTCGCCTCGGTCGCCGCCCGGCACGATATCCCGCACGTGTGCGTGCCGGCCGGCACCAGGAACCACTTCGCGCTCGATCTCGGGCTGGACCGCAACGACGTGGTGGGCGCGCTGGACGGGTTCACCGACGCGATCGAGCGCCGGATCGACCTGGCCGCCGTCAACGGGCGGACGTTCGTGAACAACGCCTCGCTCGGCCTGTACGCCGAGGTCGTTCAGTCGCCCGGCTACCGCGACGCCAAGGTGAAGACCGCCGCCGCGATCCTGCCGGACCTGCTCGGCCCGGACGCGACCCAGCTCGATCTGCGCTACGCCGGGCCGGACGGCCAGGCGCATCCCACCGCCCAGCTGATCCTGGTGTCCAACGACCCGTATCAGCTCGACCACCCGGGCGGACGCGGCACCCGCGCGCGGATCGACGCCGGCGTCCTCGGCATCGTGGCGGTCACGGTCGAGGGCGCGGACGAGGCCAGGAGGTTCGCGGCGCTGGAGGCGACGGGCCAGGTCCGCAGGTTCTCGGGGTGGGTGGAGTGGACCGCGCCGCGCTTCGAGGTCAGCTCCGCCGCCCCGGTACGGGTCGGCGTGGACGGTGAGGCACTGACCATGGATCCGCCGGTGGTCTTCCGATCCCGGCCGGGTGCGCTGCGGGTCCGGCTGCCGCGCCACCGCCTGCGGCTGCCCCCGGCGGCCCGGACGGTGCACGTGCTGTCGAGTTCGACCATCGCCGAACTCGCCGGGGTCGCCGCGGGCCGGGCCGGCTGAAGCTGGCTGACCCCGTCAGCGCCCGGACAGCAGGCGGAGCGCGCGTTCCTTCTCGAAATCCAGCGCCCGGCCGGGCGGGGCGGGGATACGGCCCAGCTGGCGGCCAAGATCGGCCACCGCAGCCCGGACCGGCGGCTCGGCCAGGACGCGCAACCCGAAGGCGAGCGACGCGGGGCTGATGTCGTAGCGCCGCTCGAGCTCGAGCGCCGCGGCCACGGCGTCCAGCTCCGCCTCGCCGAACCGCCGGTGGGCCGGCCCGCGCGGACCCGGTGAGCCGCGGCGGACCCGGGGGAGCAGCCCGAGGTCCTCGCGGTAGCGGAGCATCCGGGCCGAGGTGCCGAGCCGCCGGGCGGCCTCCGAGATGCGCATGAACGGCTATTCTAACAATTTCCCGTCAAAAATGCCGCCCATCCGGTGCGACGGCCGCCCCGGCTCCCGTAGCGTGAGTCCGGTAGGTGCCGCCACGGGCCGTTCGGCCAATGAGAATTAAGGGAGAACCCATGTCCGCGGATCAGCTTCCGTATCAGGTTGCCGACCTGTCGCTCGCCGCCTTCGGGCGTAAGGAAATCCAGCTGGCCGAGCACGAGATGCCGGGGCTGATGGCGGTGCGCGCCGAGTACGCGCCCAGCCAGCCGCTGCGCGGGGCGAGGATCACCGGGTCGCTGCACATGACCGTGCAGACCGCGGTGCTGATCGAGACGCTGACCGCGCTCGGCGCGCGGGTCCGCTGGGCGAGCTGCAACATCTTCTCCACCCAGGATCACGCCGCCGCGGCGGTCGCGGTCGGCCCGGACGGCACCCCCGACGGCCCGCGGGGCATCCCGGTCTTCGCCTGGAAGGGTGAGACCCTCGAGGAGTACTGGCGGTGCACCGAACTGGCCCTGACCTGGCCGGACGGAGACGGCCCGAACATGATCCTGGACGACGGCGGGGACGCCACCTTGATGGTCCACAAGGGCGCCGAGTACGAGCAGGCCGGCGGCGTTCCGTCGCCCGACCCCGATGATCCCGAGGAGTGGCGGATCATCCTGGACCGGCTGCGCGACTCGCTCGCCGATTCCCCCGGCAAGTGGACGGCGATCGCCGCGAATATCCGGGGCGTGACCGAGGAGACCACCACCGGCGTGCACCGCCTGTACGACATGGCCCGGGCCGGCACGCTGCTGTTCCCGGCCATCAACGTGAACGACTCGGTGACCAAGTCCAAGTTCGACAACAAGTACGGCTGCCGTCACTCGCTGATCGACGGCATCAAGCGGGGCACGGACGTGCTGATCGGCGGCAAGGTCGCGGTGGTCTGCGGGTACGGCGACGTCGGCAAGGGCTGCAGCGAGAGCCTGCGGGGCCAGGGCGCGCGGGTGATCGTCACCGAGATCGACCCGATCTGCGCGCTGCAGGCGGCGATGGACGGCTACCAGGTGGCCACCTTGGAGGACGTGGTGACCACGGCCGACATCTTCGTCACCGCCACCGGCAACCGCGACGTCATCACCGCCGAGCACATGAGCCGGATGAAGCACCAGGCCATCGTGGGCAACATCGGCCACTTCGACAACGAGATCGACATGGCCGGGCTGACCAGGTGGCCCGGTGTCCGCCATCTCAACATCAAGCCGCAGGTGGACGAGTGGACGTTCCCCGACGGGCACGGGATCATCGTGCTGTCCGAGGGCCGGCTGCTGAACCTCGGCAACGCCACCGGCCACCCGAGCTTCGTCATGTCCAACAGCTTCACCAACCAGGTGATCGCCCAGGTCGAGCTGTTCACCAAGACCAGCGATTACCCGGTGGGCGTGCATACGCTGGCCAAGCACCTGGACGAGAAGGTAGCCCGCCTGCACCTGGACGCGCTCGGCGTCAGGCTCACCCAGCTGACCAAGGAGCAGGCCGACTACATCGGGATCCCGGTCGACGGACCGTACAAGCCGGAGCACTACCGTTACTGAGACCTCAAGCGGGGACGTCGCCGATCCGGGGCTGGCCGCCGACGGCGACGTCCGCATCCGCTACGCCGAGCGGGCCATGCCGCTGCTGGCCAGCCTCATGCGGCGCTTCGCCGAACAGCGGCCGTTCGACGGGCTCGGTATCACCGCGTGCCTGCACGTCACGGCGGAGACGGCGATGCTGGTCCGGCTGCTGCGGGCCGGCGGCGCGACGGTCTGCCTGGCCGCGTCCAACCCGCTGTCCACCCAGGATGACATCGCCGCGGCGCTGGCCGAGCGATACCACATAGCGGTCTTCGCCCGGGCCGGGGTCGACCGGCCCGGCTACTATCGCCACATCGAGCAGGCCCTGGCCGGCGGGCCCAAGCATCCCGACCTGGTCATCGACGACGGCGGGGACCTGGTGAACACGCTGCACACGCGCGCGGCGGCGCTGCTGCCGGGCGTCCGCGGCGGCTGCGAGTCGACCACCACCGGCGTGATCAGGCTGCGCCGGATGGCCGCCGAGGGGGCGCTCGCCTTCCCGGTGATCGCGGCCAACGACACGCCGGTCAAGCGCATGGTGGACAACACCTGCGGGACCGGCCAGTCGGCCATCGACGGCATCCTGCGGGCCACCAATACGCTGCTAGCGGGCAAGACCGTGGTCGTGGCGGGGTTCGGGGCGAGCGGCCGCGGCGTGGCCGAACGCGCGCGCGGGTTCGGCGCCGAGGTGATCGTGACCGAGATCGACCCGGTCCGGGCCCTCGACGCCTCGCTGCGCGGGTTCCGCGTGCTGCCGATGGCGCAGGCCGCACCGCTCGGCGAGGTGTTCATCACCGCGACGGGATCGTGCGACGTGATCGGCGCGGAGCACGTCGCGGTGATGCGCGACGGCGCCATCCTGGCCAACGCGGGACATTTCGACGTGGAGATCGACGTGCGCGCGCTGGCCGGGCTCGCCACCGCGGTCCATCATGACGTGCGGCCGCACGTCGACGCGTACCACCTCGGCGGCGGCCGGACCGTGCTGCTCCTGGCCGAGGGACGGGTGGTGAACCTGGTCGCGGCCGAAGGCCACCCTCCCGAGGTGATGGACCTGGCGTTCGGCATCGAGGCGCTCGCGCTGGCCTGGCTGGCCGGCACCGTGTCGCCGGGAAGCACGGCCGGCAAGCTCCCGGCCGGCGTGCACGAGGTGCCCGCGGACATCGACGCCGAAGCCGCGCGGCTCGTCCTGGCCGCGATCGGCACGTCGCTGGACGCGCTCACCCCCGCCCAGCACGCCTACCTGGAATCCTGGCGGATCGGCTCCTGAGCTAACCGGGCTCCCGCGGTCAGGCTCTCATCGGCCACCCGGGCCGGAAGCTCAACGGGCGGCTCCGCGGTCGCGGGCTCGGCCGGCGGCCGGGTCAGCAGCAGCCACCCGACCAGCCCGATCGGGTACACGAAGTACCCCCACCTGGTGGCGGGGGCCAGCGTGAACATGACCGCGAGGCCCAGCGCGAGACGCCGGGCGGCGGCCCGGGCGTCGGCGGGCGGGCGGACGACGAGCGAGATCGCGAAGCCGAGCCCGGCCGCGGCCAGCAGGCCGACCGCCAGCCAGTGGCCGGGCATCCCGGTCATGGCCAGCAGGTGCCCGGGCAGCGGGCTGGCCGCCGGCGTCTTGTACTTGCTCAGGCCGAGCGGGAACAGCACGGTGTTCTGCAGGAACGAGTACGGGTTGGCCAGCGCGGCGGGAGCCGTCGCCGCGGACAGGATCCCGGCCACGATGATCGTGACCCCGAGGAAGCGCCAGGCGGTCCGCGCCGCGTCCCGCGCGGCGAGCATCGCGGTGAACACCGGGACCGCGGGCCAGGCGGTCGCCTTCATGGCGCACGCCACCCCGAGCGCGACGGCGGCCCGGATGATCCCCGACGGCCGGGCGATCAGCGCCAGGCTGAGGAACATCAGCGCGATGATGGGCGGATCGGTGATCCCGACCGCCAGCGGGAACGCGATCACCGGGGAGGCGGCGATGAAAACGGTGGACAGCGTGACGTTGTGCCGGCACGATTCGCAGTGCCGGTGCGGCGCGGCGACCGCGAACGCCGCCCAGATCAAGGTGATGGATACCGCCGCGAGCCACACCCGCGGATCGGCGATCAGGCCGGTCGCGCCCAGCGCCTTCGGCAGTCCGAACACCGCCATCACCGGCAGGTACGGGTTGTAGGACAAGAACGAATCGAACTGTCCCTGCGGCAGGTACGGCGTGCCGTGCTGCAGCAGCAGCAGGGCCGATCTCGAGATGACCTGGACCTCGGGCGTCGGCGCCACCCGGGTCGCCAGCCAGATCAGCGGCGCGACCAGCCCGCCGACCAGCGACACCACCAGCGGCACCAGCAGCGGCACGTTCTTGCGCCAGGTGGCCAGGAGGAAGAGCGTCGTCACCCCGTAAGCCGCCGCCGCCCAGATGGCCCACGTACGGTCCGCGCCCCCGGTGTCCGCGGCCAGGGCGGCCGCGTACGCCGTGAAGGCGCCGCTCGCGATCGCCAGCCGGTCCCGGGTCAGCCAGTACTGGTGGACCGGCGCTCGGTCATGGTTGTTTACCTGCGTGTGTTCCACTGTGCCGGTACCCGCCGTCCACGCGATTTTGCCCCTGTTGTCTATTCAGCTGTCGCCGTGCAGAAACGGTAGAACTGCCCCCGAAGCAGGTGACTAAGCTTATCACCAAGAGTTACCGAGGCGGTTTTTAATATCGGTGCCGCCGCCACGGCTAGGGGAGCTTCCAGTCGACCGGATCGGCGCCCTGCTGTTCCAGCAACTGGTTGGCTCTGCTGAACGGGCGCGAACCGAAAAAGCCGCTGGCCGCCGAATACGGGCTCGGATGCGCCGATTCGACGGTGCCGACGCCGTGCAGCAGCGGGACCAGCGTCCGCGCGTCGCGCCCCCACAAGATCGCGACCAGCGGTTCGGACTCCCTGGCCGCGAGCGCGCGGATGGCCTGGTCGGTCACCTCTTCCCAGCCCTTGCCCCGGTGTGATCCCGGCTTGCCCGGCTGGACGGTGAGAACCCTGTTCAGCAGCAGCACGCCGCGCTCGCTCCACGGGGTGAGATCCCCGTTGGCCGGGGCCGGGTACCCGAGGTCGTCGGAATACTCGCGGAAGATATTGACCAGGCTCGGCGGCAGCTGGCGCACTTCTGGCGCGACGGAGAAGCTCAGGCCGACGGCGTGCCCCGGGGTGGGGTAGGGATCTTGGCCGACGATCAGCACGCGCACCGCGGCGAACGGCTGCTTGAACGCGCGCAGCACGTTCTCCCCGGCGGGCAGGTACCGCCGCCCGGCGGCGACCTCGGCCCGCAGGAAATCTCCCATCGCGGCGATCCGGTCCGCGACCGGGTCGAGCGCCTCGGCCCATCCCGGATCGATGATGTTGCGCAACGGCTCCGCCATGGGCAGTTACTTTAGCCCTGCCCACGGTGCCTGGTTAAGGTCAGAACCCTTTTTATACCGAACGATCGGTGGTACCACGCTCCGGCACTCGAACGTCTGCCCGGCCTCATGACGCCGGCCAGGCCCGCGTCGCCGCGCGGCCCGCGGCGGTGACCGCGGCGGCGAAGCGGGCCGCGTCACGCGGCGCCGCGCAGTTCTGGTCGTTGTTGAAGTAGACGTACACGTCGCGGTCCTCGGCCCAGGTTCCGGTGATCCGCTCGGCCCAGCCGCTCAGCGCCTGCTCGCCGTACCGGGGCCAGGGCTCGCCCTCGCCCTCGTGGAACCGCAGGTAGCCCCAGTCGGCCGTGCGCCACAGCGGCGTGAGCGCCGCCCCTTTCCTGTCCGCCCAGCACAGCGCGGCGTTCCTGGCCGTGAGTACCTCTCGCACCTCGTCGGTCCACCACGAGGAGTGCCTCGGCTCGACCGCGATCCGCACCGCCGGCGGGAACTGGCGCAGGCACTCCTCGAGCAGCCGCGGGACGGCCTGCAGGTCCGGCGGGAGCTGCAGCAGCACCGGCCCGAGCCGGTCGCCGAGGCCAGCCTCGGCGTCGACCAGCCTCTTGACCGGCTCGGCCGGTTCGCGCAGCCGCCGCACGTGGGTGAGGTAGCGGCTGGCCTTCACGGTCATGACGAAGTCGTCGGTGACTCGCTCCCGCCAGCTCGCGAACACCTCCCGCGCCGGCAGCCGGTAGAACGTGCCGTTGTTCTCGACCGTGGCGAACTGCCGGGCGTAGTACTCGAGCCAGCGCCGCTGCGGCACCTCGGGCGGATAGAACACGCCGCGCCAATCCCGGTACTGCCAGCCCGAGGTCCCGGTCATCACGCTCACCGTCGTCCCCTCAGGTAGCAGGCAAATCGGTTTGATATACCCACCTGTCGGAAAAGCTATCCCTGAACAGGTGTCACATCGCAGGAAAATGAGGGTAGCCTGCGTCCACGCAGAGTCGATCACATGGAACGATGGGGCCCATGAAAGGACGTGTGCTGGTCGTCGATGACGACGCCGCCCTCGCGGAGATGCTCGGCATCGTGCTTCGCGGCGAGGGGTTCGAGCCGACCTTCGTCGCCGATGGCGACAAGGCGGTAGAGGTATTCCGGGACTCCCGGCCCGATCTGGTCCTGCTGGACCTGATGCTGCCGGGCTCGGACGGGATTGACGTGTGCCGCCAGATCCGCGCCGAGTCCGGAGTGCCGATCGTCATGCTGACGGCCAAGACCGACACCGTGGACGTGGTCCTCGGCCTGGAGTCCGGCGCCGACGATTACATCGTCAAGCCGTTCAAGTCCAAGGAGCTCGTCGCCCGGGTCCGGGCCAGGCTGCGCAGGACCGACGAGCCGGCTCCGGAGATGCTCCAGATCGGCGACATCGTCATCGACGTGGCCGGCCATTCGGTCAAGCGCGAAGGGGAGGCCCTCAACCTCACCCCGCTGGAGTTCGACTTGCTGGTCGCGCTGGCCCGCAAGCCCAGGCAGGTCTTCACCCGCGAGGTCCTGCTCGAGCAGGTCTGGGGCTACCGGCACGCCGCGGACACCAGGCTGGTCAACGTGCACGTGCAGCGGCTGCGCGCCAAGATCGAGAAGGACCCCGAGCATCCCGAGATCGTCGTGACCGTGCGCGGTGTCGGTTACAAGGCAGGGCCTGGCTGAGCCCAGGTTCAATGAAAGTGGCAGCATCCCCCAGGGCCGCGGCGGGCGTCCATCGGCGGCGTGCCTGGTTTGCTGTCTTCCGCCGGCCGTCGTTCCGGCGCGCGATCCTCCGGCCGCTGCCGAGCGGCGTCAGGCGCTGGGTCCTGGCCGCGAACCGCTGGCGGCGCGGTGTCGTGGCGCGCATGCGCAGCCGCTGGCGGCGGTCGCTGCAGCTCAGGGTGGTCACCACCACGCTGGTACTTTCCGCCCTGGTCATCGCCGTGCTCGGCTTCATCCTGGTGCAGTCGATAGCGAGCGGGCTGCTGCGCAACGCGGAAACCGCCGCGAGCGAACAGGTGGAGGCCGGTCATTCTTCCGCGCTCTCGCTCCAGAGCGTGGACGTGCTCGTGCCACCGCAGACCGTGGACGCCGCGCTGACGATCTCCAACGCCCTGCAGCAGTTCAGCGGGAACACCGGCAGCTACCTGGTCTTCGTCCAGCTCACCAAGAACGCGCCCGCCGGCGTGCAGTGGGTGGGGCAGCGCGACGTCGACATCACGGCGACGATCCCGCAGGACCTGATCACCTCCGTCGGCGACGAGCAGAAGCCGTCCAAGTACGACAACGCGAGCTCGGCCACTCCGTTCACCGAGCCCACCACGCTGGTCTACGCCTCCGGGTCGGGCGCCTCCGGTCCCGCCCTGGCCGTCGGCATTCCGCTCGGCACCTACTACCAGCTGTACTACGTGTTCCCGTTCACCCAGCAGCAGGCGACCCTGCTGCTGGTCCAGCAGATCCTGATCGGCGTGGGGCTGGCGCTGGTCGCGCTGCTGGCCGCGATCGCGTCGCTGGTCACCCGGTGGGTGGTACTGCCGGTCCGGCGCGCCGCCCAGGTCGCTCAGCGCCTGTCGGCTGGTCACCTGTCCGAACGCATGGAGGTGCGCGGCACCGATGACCTCGCGGACCTGGCCACGTCGTTCAACGAGATGGCGTCGAGCCTGCAGGGCAAGCTCCGCGAACTGGAGGACCTGTCCAACGTGCAGCGGCAGTTCGTCTCCGACGTCAGCCACGAGCTCCGGACGCCGCTTACGACCATCAAGATGGCCGCCGACCTGCTGTTCGAGTCCCGGGGCGAGCTCGATCCGGTCGGCGCCCGGTCGGTCGAGCTGCTGCAGAGCCAGCTTGCGCGGTTCGAGTCGCTTCTGGTCGACCTGCTCGAGATCAGCAGGTACGACGCGCGGGCGGCCACGCTGGACACCGAACTCGCCGACGTGTGCCAGCTGGTCCGCCACTCGGCCGATGACGCGCAGCAACTGGCCGAGAGCAGGCACAGCCGGATCGAGTTCAGGCTGCCCGCCGCGGGGTGCTTCGCGGAGGTGGACCGGCGACGGGTGGAACGCATCTTGCGCAACCTGTTGGTGAACGCGGTCGAGCACGGCGAGGGCAAGGACGTGGTGGTCACCGCGGACATGGACAGCGACGCGGTGGCCGTCTCGGTCCGGGACTACGGCGTGGGGCTCAAGCCGGGCGAGGAGCGACTGGTCTTCGACCGGTTCTGGCGAGCCGACCCGGCGCGGACCCGGTCCAGCGGAGGCACCGGCCTGGGCCTGGCGATCTCGCTGGAGGACGCGCGGCTGCACGGCGGATGGCTGCAGGCCTGGGGAGAACCGGGCAAGGGCTCGGCGTTCCGGCTGACCCTTCCCCGGGTCTCCGGGCAGCAGCT
>JASIGD010000628.1 GCA_030045295.1 Streptosporangiaceae bacterium | reverse complement strand
CGAAGGTGGACTGCGTGCCGGGGCTGAAGCTCTTCAGCCGGAACGGGCCGGTGCCGACCGGGGCCGCCGGGTTATAGCCGACCGGGATGATGTCTGAGTAGCCGGGAATGGCCAGGGACTCGGCCAGGGTGGCGAACGGCGTGCTGCACGGGATCCGCACCGTGTACGCGTCGAGCTTGGTCATTCCCTTGGCGTCGATGGAGGCCAGCCCGGCCGCGGCGGACCCCGGCGCCTTCGGGTTGAGGACGGTCTGGAACGTGTAGATGATGTCGTCGGCGGTCAGGTCCTTGCCGTCGTGGAAGGTGATGCCCTGCTTGACCCGGACCGTCCACTCGGTGGCGTCCTTGTTGGACGTGAGTTCCTCGGCCAGCACGTATACCGGCAGCGCGTCCGGGGTCAGCCCGACCAAGGGCTCGTACAGGTTGTCGATCCTGGAGAAGTCCACGTTGGTGACGGCGCTGAGCGGGTCCAGCGTGTCGGCGGTCGATCCGCCGGTCAGGCCGGCCCGCAGCGTGCCGCCGTACCGCGGCTTGCCCACGTTCGACGCGGTGAACGCCTTGATCGTGTTGCCGGTTCCGCAGGCGCTGAGCAGCCCGCCGGTTCCGACGGCTAGCGAGCCGGCGAGGCCGGCCTTGAGGAAGTCCCTGCGGCTGAAAGTCATTCCTGCTCCCGGCGGTGCGCGAAGCGGTGGGGCCGCTATGAATCCGGATGCCGCGGTTCTTTAGCTGTTCACGATACGAACATAATGTGCATAATGTGATTTATGCTGTTGGGGTGGAGTGTAAAGAGGCCCGCTTAGTGTGTCAAGGATCACATCAGCGGATCGCGGGCTCGGCCGGGATCGGTCCCGCCGGCTCCGCCGGCGCGCTCGGCTCCGCGAGCCCGCCTGGCGGCGCGGATCTGATTTCCTCCGACCCGATTTCCCCCGCCTCGGTCGCCGGCGTGACCGCGTAGCGCTCCACCAGACCGAGCAGTTCCGCGAGGAAGCCGTCGCGCGTCCGTTCCAGGTCGGCGACCGAACGCCCGGCCGCCTCGCGCCGGCAGCCCTCGATCATCCGGTCCCTGAGGTCCGGCGTGAGCGGCGGCGCCTGCAGCCGGGTCCACGGCTCTTCCAGCGCGGCCCCGAAGTGGTCCAGCATGTGCGCCATGCCGCCCACACCTCCGGCGAGGTGGAAGGTGAGGCAGGGACCCATCAGCGCCCAGCGCAGACCAGGGCCGTAGGCGATTGACGCGTCGATCTCCTCGACGGTGGCCTCGCCCGCCGCCACCATGTGCAGCGCCTCCCGCCACATGGCCTCCTGCAGCCGGTTCCCGACGAACCCGGGGAGTTCCCGGCTCAGGCGGAGCGGGCGCTTGCCCGTGCTCGCGTAGAAGCGGGCCAGCCAGTCGACGGCCGCGGGATCGGTCCGCTCGCCGCCCACCACCTCGACTACGGGTATCAGGTACGGCGGGTTAAACGGATGACCGACCACGCAGCGTTCTGGGTGCTCGCAGTCGGCTTGCAGCATCGTCATCGCGAATCCGGACGTACTCGACGCGATGACCACTCCGGGCCGGGCGGCGCGATCCACGTCGGCGAGCACCCGCCGCTTGACCGTCCCGTCCTCCGGCGCGTTCTCCTGCACCACGTCGGCCTCGGCGACCGCCTCGGCCAGGTTGTCGTGGCAGGTGAGCCGGTCCTGGCTCGCGCCGTCGCGCAGCCCTATCTGCTCCAGCAGCGGCCAGTTCGCCTTCACCATGCGGAGCAGGTCTGCTCGCGCGTCCGGCGACGGATCGTAAACGTCAACGTCGAAGCCCGTCCGGAGGTAGTGCAGCGCCCATCCGCCGCCGATCACCCCGGCCCCGACGATTCCCACCCGGCGCGCCTGGTCCGGCTGCACATCGGTCATCCCGTTGCCCCTCACGCGTCTCGTTGGACGCCCGCCTCGTTACGTGTCTTGCCTGGCCAGCTCGCGGTCGCACGTCTCGCTCAGCCAGCCGGCGATCAGGTCTCGCAGTTCGGCCCGGTGCCAGGAGAAGGAGTGGTTGGCGCCGTCCACCTCGACGTAGCGGGAGGGCGGCCGGGCCCGCGCCCGCAGCTCGCGGGCTTGTTCCACGGGCACCCACCGGTCCGCGGTACCGTGCACGATGAGCAACGGCCTCGGTGCGATGTCCGCGACGGCCTCCAGCGTGTTAATCCGCTCCGCCACCTCGGCCGCTTGAGCGGTGAATTCGCCGGGCGTGGTCGCGAGGAACCGGGTGAACTCATCCTCGATCAGGTCCCGGTCCAGACGCAGGGCGGCGCCGAGGCGCGCCGGTGCTCCGTACACGGCGACCGCGCGCAGCCTCGGCTCGGCGGCCGCGGTCACGATGGCGGCCCAGCCGCCCAGGCTGTGACCTACCACCGCGATCCGGCCGCGGTCCACGTGCGGGCAGCCCGTCAGGCGGTCGACCGCGGCGGTCACGTCGCGCGGAATGGTGCGCAGGTCGTACCGGCCTGCGCTGCCCCAGCAGCCGCGATAGTGAAACAGCAGCGAATTCCAACCCCGGTCCCGGAGCAGGACCGCGAGGTCCAGGTTCTTCTCCAGGCCGGGGCAGCCATGCAGCAACAGCGCGGTGGGTTTCGGCTCGTCGCCGCGGGCGAGGTAGAAGGTGCCGACGAGGCGGTGCCCGTCGCTGTCGAAGGTAACGCCGACGATGCCCTCGTGGTCAGTACTGCACTCGTGTTCCGGGTGCGGGTCAGTAGCCCACATTGTCCAGGCCCTTGAGACCCAGCATCTCGCGGGCCTCGGCCGGGGTTGCCACCTCCAGTGACAGCGCCTCGAGGATTCCCCTGATCTTGGTGACCTGGCTGGCGTTGGACTCGGCGATCTGGCCCTTGCCGAGGTAAAGGCTGTCTTCCAGGCCGACGCGGACGTGCGAGCCCATGATCGCCGCCGCGGTGACGATGCCCATCTGGAAGCGCCCCGCCCCCAGGGTCGACCACTGGTACGAGTTGCCCAGCAGCCGGTCGGCGGTCCGCTTCATATGCACGATGTGGTCCACGTCGGGTCCGATCCCGCCCATCGTGCCGAAGATGGTCTGCACGAACACCGGTGGCTGGACCAGGCCCCGGTCCAGGTAATAAGCCAGCGTGTACAGGTGAGAGGTGTCGTACGCCTCGGCCTCGAACCGGGTGCCTGTCTGCGGGCCGACCACCTTGAGCATGTACTCGATGTCCGAGTAGGTAGAGATGAAAGGTTCGCCCCTGGTCGACTCCAGGTACGGCTCTTCCCAGTCGTACTTGAACCGGCCCTTGTAACGGTCGATCATCGGGAAGCTGCCGTAGTTCATCGTGCCCAGGTTCAGCGTGCACAGCTCCGGCTTCAGCTCGAGCACTCCCTGCAGCCGCTCCTCGACGGTCATGCCGGTGCCGCCGCCGGTGGAGATGCTCACCACCACGTCGCTGCGTGCCTTGATCCCCTTCGCGTACGCGGCGAATAGCGCCGGCTGGGCCGAAGGGCTGCCGTCTTCGGGATTCCTCGCGTGCAGGTGCAGCACCGCGGCGCCCGCTTCGGCGGCGGCCACGCCCTGGTCGACGACATCACCGACCGTATACGGCAGGTACGGCGACATCGACGGAGTGTGCCCGGAGCCCGTGAGCGCGCAGGTGATAATGACCTTGCCTGCCATCGTGCCACCTCCTGGTGTTCACGATACGAACGTTTTGTTATCAATGTGCAGCGTATAGTCCTGGTCAGCGGGCGGTCAATATGGGACGCGACCCCGCCAGCACTAACCACCGTGATGGACCCGTCGTGGCGGGGGCCGCGGCGGGCCTTCGAGCCGGGCGGCTGCGGCCGGCCCTGCGGCCAGGGTGCCGTCAGTCGAGCATGTCGCGGATCTCGCCCGCGGTCTTCACCGCTTCCCGGCCGATCTCACGCAGCCGCCGGGCCGAGTTCATCGGCGCCGGACCCCAGACGTTGACGACCGCGATCGGCGATCGCCCGGAATTGAGCACCGCCGCCGACGCGCCAGAGGAGAATTCCTCGTACTCCCGGTCGCAGAGCGCGAATTCGGTCCGGCGGACCTCGGCGAGCTCACGTTCCAGCTCTTCTCGGTCGGTAACGGTGTGATCGGTATAACGCCGCAGTTCCGCCGGCAGGATCGCGTCCCGCTCGTCGCGGCCCAGCCAGGCCAGGAACGCCTTGCCGCCCGACGTAGCGTGCAGGGGCAGCGGCTTGTCCAGCCAGTTCGGCGCCATCATGTTCGGCGGCTCGACCTGGTCGACATAGACGAGATTGAACCGGCGTGCGACGGCGAGCGTGACCGCCTCGCCGGTGCGCAGGCTCAGGTCGGTCAGCAGCGGCCGGACCCTGCGGATCAGCGCGTCGTCGGTCACGGCCGACGCGACCACCGTCGCGCCGTACCCGACGGTGTACCGCTGCGTGACGGCGTCCCGGTCGACCAGCCCGTGATGCTCCAGCGTGCGCAGCAGCCGCCACGCGGTGGCCCGGTTGATGCCGCAGCGGCGGGCCAGCTCCAGCACGGTCGGCGGCGTAGTGCTCGCCGCGACGGCCTTCAGCAGCACGATGGCCCGGTCCACCGCCTGGATGCGCTGCACGCCGTCGGTTGCCGGGCCTGGCACTTCGGCAGTGCTCGCCACGGGGCGTGACATAAGGTGCAGCATAACCACGATCGGTCCGGCGGCGGACCGGACGCCAGCGGTGACCGCCCAGGGTCGATGGAGCGCGAACGCATGACCTACGGATTGCTCTCCGCCCTGAGCTGGGGAATTTCCACCGTCCTGGCCGCCGTGGCCGCGCGGCGCATCGGCGCTCTGCGCACCGTGGTTCTCGGCGAGATGGCCGGGCTGGCTGGCTACCTGACCTTGTTCCTGGTCGGCCATTTCTCGTTTCGGGGCGTGGGGAGCACCGCCTGGTGGCTGGTGCTGGCCGGCGTGATCGCGGTCGCCGGATACCTCGCGCTCTACCGCGGCCTGGAATCCGGGCACGTCGGCCTGGTCAGTGCGATCTCCGCGTGCTACGGCGGGGTGATCGCCCTGCTGTCTGTACTGCTGCTCGGGGAGCACCTGAGCATGGCGGCCGTCTTCGGCGTCGTGGCTACCGTCGCCGGCGTCATGCTGTCGGTGATGCGCCGCAATGCCGTCCCCGACCCCGCCGCGGCGGGCGCTGCCCGAGCCGAGCTTGCCCCGATCGCGCAGGCCACGGACCTGCCGGCCGCCGTCTCGCCGGCGCCTGACCGGTCAGGCGCCCGCGCTCAGGCCGCGGTGGTCGGGGCGCCGGCCATCGGCGTGGCCTTCGGCCTGGCCGCAGCCCTCTGCTACGGCGTGGGTGGCTTCATGATCGGCCGGTATACGCGCGATCTCGGCTGGCTGGTCCCGGTCGTCATCGCCCGGGGCGGCGCGATGGTAGTGCTGCTCGGGCTGCTGGCTACCCCGTTGCGCCGGCCCGCGGGAGGCCGGCTCGCCGCGGGGCTCGCGTGGGCGCTTGCGGCGGGCCTGACCGACGCCGCCGGGCTCATCTTCTTCGCTCGGGGCGACCAGGTCGGGCTCGTCGCGGTGACCGCCGCCGTTTCCAGCGCCTACCCGATCATTCCGCTGGTCGGCGGGGTGCTGATCTTCCGCGAACGGCTGATGCGTCAGCAGGTCGGCGGGACGATCCTGATCCTGGCCGGGCTCATCCTGCTCGGCTTCAGCCAGTAGCCGTTACCGGCGAGGGCTCCTTCTTCACGCTGCTGGCCGGCGCGCGAGGCGCCCGGGTGCATCATAGGCAGGTGCCATTGTTCGCATTTGAAGGCCAGGAGCCGGAAGTCAGCCCGAGGGCGTGGATCGCACCCAACGCCACCCTGGTCGGGGACGTGCGCGTCGAGGCCGAGGCATCGGTCTGGTACGGAGCCGTGCTGCGGGCCGATTTCGGGCCGATCATCGTCCGGCGCGGCGCGAACGTCCAGGACGGATCGGTGCTGCACGGAGGCACCGACCCGGTGACCGAGGTCGGCGAGGGTGCGACCATCGGTCACCTGTGCGTGGTCCACGGCGCGGTCATCCAGGCGGAGGCGC
>JASIGD010000627.1 GCA_030045295.1 Streptosporangiaceae bacterium | reverse complement strand
CGGCGCCACGGCGAGCCCGACGACGTGACCGAGTCCGCCCTGGAATCCGGGCCGGTGCGGATGGACGTGGAGCGGCACGTGGTCACCGTCCGCGGCGGCTCGGTGCAGCTGCCGCTGAAGGAGTTCGAGCTGCTCCAGGTGCTGCTGCGCAACGCCGACCGGGTGCTGACCAGGATGCAGCTCATCGACCGGGTCTGGGGCGCCGACTACGTGGGGGACACCAAGACGCTCGACGTGCACATCAAGCGCCTGCGGGCGAAGATCGAGGTCGACCCGGCGCACCCCCAGCACATAGTAACCGTGCGCGGTCTCGGCTACAAATTCGAATCAGCTGCCTGATCATGTGACACCACCGCTCGTTCGGGATAATATAGATCTTTTACCGAACGGGCCGTGGTACTCGATGGCGCGGAGCCCGGCTTCGCCGCCCGGGGTTCCGAACGGCCGTGGCGTACGCTCTGCCCACGCTACGGCGTGGCCGAGGGGCTGGCCGACGCGGTGGCCGACGGCGTGGCCGTGTGCTTGCCGGTCGGCGTGGGTGTCGGCGGCGGCGAGTAGGTCGCATAGTCGTAGACGGCCTGCTCGACCGGCACGGCGAGGGGCACTACCCCTTCGTTGGCGAAGACCAGCTCGAGCTGGATTGTCTCCCCGCCGCTCAGCGGGTTGGTCAGGCCCGTGAGCACCACGTGCGGCTGCGGGCCGCTCAGGTCCACCAGCGTCTGCGCGGGCAGGGTGACCGGTCCGTTGGCCAGGTGCACCGAGCGCGCCGCCCCGGGCGCGGTGGCCGACAGCAGCCGGTCGCCGTTCTGCGCGAAAAGCGAGAGGAAGACGCTGGCCCGCCCCCCGGCCGGAAGCACCGAGCCGGGCGTGGGCCCGAGCACGAAGGCGTCGTCGATGGTGACGCCGCCGACGGTGGTGGTCGCCCCGGCCGAGGCCTGGTGGAACTTCAGCGTGGGCGCGTTCAGGCCTGCCTCGCAGCCGGCCAGCGCGGGGACCAGCAGGGCTATGGCGCCGAGAAGCAGGCAGCGGGTCCAGCGCGTCACCGTGTGGCCTCCTCGATCAATCCCGTCGGGACGGAAGAAAATCGTAGCGGTCGGCCCGGGCCGCGTTGACGGGGGGTCCTACGGCGTTCCGGATGGGGCCGGGACCCGGGTCCCGCTGGAGGGGTTCGACCGGACCGATGGGGTGGTAAGGTCAGCGGTTCTCTTGCTCCCGGACGGCCTGGCCACGGCGGAATCCTTGGCGCCGGATGGCTGCCGGACGGGCTGCGAACTGGAGGCCGCCGCGGTCGGCGGGTGCGAGTGCCTGGCGGGCGCCGTCGGGCTGAACGTGGCGACCGAGAGCATCGCGCCGGCTACCAGGCAGACGGCGAGGATGCTGGCCAGCAGCGGCATGACGGCTCCCGGCCGGGCGAAGGGCGTCGACAGCCGCCGCAGCCGGCTGCGGCGCCGCTTGGCGCGCAGTTCCCGGTGATAGGCGAGCACGTCGCGGTCGAGCTCACGCGCGTCATCCGGGATCTGGATGTCGAGCGGGGGCTCGTCCCACCCTGCTCCGCCGCCAGGATCCACCGTCACCTCCGGCGCGAATCGGGACCGTGCTACCAGTATGACGCCTCCCGGGGCCAGCACGGCCACCCGGGGAAACACAGTTAAGATGCCGGGCTCATTCTGATCGCTCGGGTAGACTGTGATTAACGTCGTAAGCCCTCAAATGGCGGTGCCGGTCCTGGCACGGCCGGTTCAATGGTGTGGGTGCAGGCCGGTTACTGGCGTACTGACCTGCATTGTTACCACCAGGGGCGTTTTATCGACACCACCTGACGTGGTAAGATGGCCTTCAGCGGAAGGGGTACTTGCCACATGTCTTTCAACGTCGGCGATACCGTCGTCTATCCCCACCACGGGGCAGCTCGCATCGAAGCGGTCGAGACTCGCACTATAAAGGGCGAGGATAAGACCTATCTGGTCCTCAAGGTTGACAAGGGCGACCTGACGGTACGCGTTCCCGCGGACAATGCCGAGCTGGTGGGCGTTCGGGATGTTGTAGGCGCCGAAGGGCTTGAGCGGGTTTTCGAGGTGCTCCGCGCGCCGCACACCGAGGAGCCGACGAACTGGTCCAGGCGGTACAAGGCCAACCTGGAGAAACTCGCCTCCGGCGACGTGAACAAGGTGGCCGAGGTCGTCCGGGACCTGTGGCGGCGGGACAGGGAACGCGGCCTGTCCGCGGGCGAGAAGCGCATGCTCGCCAAGGCGCGGCAGATCCTGGTGAGCGAGCTGGCGCTGGCCGAGAAGACCAACGAGGACAAGGCCGAAGCCCTGCTCGACGAGGTCCTGGCTACCTGAGCCGTGCCTGATCCGGCATCTCCGCCTCGGGGGGTTCCCCGGGTCGGGATGGGACTCGACGTGCACCCGCTGTCGAGCGGGCGTGAGCTGCACCTGGCCGGCCTGCTGTGGCCGGGCGAAATCGGCCTCGATGGTCATTCGGACGGCGACGTGGCGGCCCACGCCGTCTGCACTGCCCTGCTATCGGCGGCAGGGCTCGGCGATCTCGGCGGGCATTTCGGCACCTCCCGTCCGGAGTGGGCGGGCGCTTCCGGCGTCGCGCTGCTCGGCGAGACGTTCCGGCTGGTCAGCGAGGCTGGCTTTGTCATCGGCAACGTGGCCGTCCAGGTGATAGGAAACCGGCCGAGGATCGGCCCGCGGCGCGCCGAGGCCGAGAAGGTCCTGGCCGAGGCGCTGTCCGGGGCCTCGGTCAGCGTGTCCGCCACGACCACCGACGGCCTCGGCCTGACCGGCCGGGGTGAGGGCATCGCCGCGATCGCCACCGCCCTGCTCCTGCCGGCGCCCGCCGAGCGGTGAACTTATCCCTTAGCCTTACACCGTGACACAGCGCTTCCACGACACCGCCGCGCGCACGGTGCGCGAGTTCACGCCGATCAAGCCGGGGGAAGTGTCGGTCTACCTGTGCGGCGCCACGGTGCAGGCACCGCCGCACATCGGCCACCTGAGGTCGGCCGTGTGCTTCGACGTGCTGATCCGCTGGCTCCAGGCCAGCGGCTACCGGGTGACCTTCGTCCGCAACGTCACCGACATCGAGGACAAGATCCTGGCCGAGGCCAAGCGCGAGGGCGTCGCGTCCGTGATCATCGCCGACCGCAACCAGCGGGCGTTCACCTGGGCCTACGACGCGGTCGGGTGCCGGCCCCCGGACATCGAGCCGCGCGCCACCGGGCACATCCCGGAGATGATCGCGCTGATCCGCCGGCTGATCGAGCGCGATCACGCCTATCCGGCCGGCGGCGACGTGTACTTCGACGTGCACTCCTACCCGCAGTACGGCGCGCTGTCCGGCCAGCGGCTGGATCAGATGCGGCCGGCCGAGGACTCCGACGACACGGGCGCCAAGCGCGACCCGCGCGACTTCGCGCTGTGGAAGGGCGCCAAGCCCGGCGAGCCCTACTGGGAGACGCCGTGGGGATCTGGCCGGCCCGGCTGGCACCTGGAATGCTCGGCGATGTCCACCAAGTACCTGGGCCCGACCTTCGACATCCACGCCGGCGGGATGGACCTGATCTTCCCGCATCACGAGAACGAGATCGCGCAGTCCCGCTCCGCGGGCGACGGCTTCGCGCGGTACTGGCTGCACAACGGGCTGCTCGGGCTGTCCGGGGAGAAGATGAGCAAGTCCGTCGGTAACTCGCTGCTGGTCACCGACATGCTGGCCAGGGTGCGGCCGCAGGAGCTCCGCTACTACCTGGTCCAGGCGCACTACCGGTCGCCGCTGGATTTCTCCGAGGACGCTCTGGACGAAGCCGTCGCGGCCTACCAGCGGATCGAGCGCTTCGTGCTGCGGGCCACCGAGGTGGTCGGCAGCCCGGAGACGGAGCACCCGGAACCCGCGGCCGGCCCGGCGCTGGCGGGGCTGCCCGCCGCGTTCCGTTCGGCGATGGAGGACGACCTCGCCGTCCCCGCCGCCCTCGCCGAGGTGCACGCCTGCATCAAGGACGGCAACCAGGCGCTGGCCGCGTCGGACAAGGCCGGCGTCCGCGCGAGCCTGGTCCAGGTCAGGGCGATGCTGGAGGTGCTCGGCCTGGATCCGCTCGCGCCGAACTGGGCAGGCCCCGGGGCCTCGGCGTCCGGCCCCGGGTCTGACGAGCGGCTGCGGCAGGTGACCGGGGACCTGGTGAAGATGATCCTGCAGCAGCGGGACGCGGCGCGGGCCCGCAAGGACTACGCGACCTCGGACGCGATCAGGGACGGCCTGGAGGAGATCGGCGTCATCGTCGAGGACACCCCGGAGGGCCCGCGCTGGGAGCTGAAGCGTTGAGCGGAGCCGGCGGCTCCCGGTCCCGCCGCGCCGCGGGCGGCCCGAAGGGCGCCAAGGGCGGCGCCGGCCGCACCAAGACG
>JASIGD010000626.1 GCA_030045295.1 Streptosporangiaceae bacterium | reverse complement strand
ATGTCCAAGACCGACCTCGCGGCCCGGCCCATGTTCGCCCGAACCCGCGACGCGATCGAGGCCCACCTCACCATCGTCTTCACCGCGCTCGCAGTGTCCCGCACCGTCCAGCAGCGCACCGGCCTGTCGCTACGCAGGTTCCTGCGCACCCTGAAACCGCTGCGCTCCGCGACCATCGAGATCAACGGCCTTATCAGCACGTTCCCGCCCGCGCTCACGCCCGAGATCGAGACCATCCTCACCGCGCTGGAGCCGCCAGGTCCAAGGCACTAAGCCGAATGACCCAAGTCAGGAGGATGATGCCCGAGTAGATGGGGTGGCGGACGCTGCTATAAGGACCGGTTGTGACCAGTTCCGGGTCGGCTTTCTGAGACATCGGCATCCCCCAGTTCCGGCCGAGGTACACCCTGGCCCAGATAGCCAGCGCCAACCCGAGCAAGAAGACGGCCAAGCCGATTCCTTCCAACCATGGATTGCTCACCGCGGCATGGTCTTTAAAAGCTTTGACACGCAGCAGCAGAAGAATAACGAGAATGACACCAATCCGGACACCCGCAAATCGGGTCCATCGTGTCTGACCGGCCTTGACACCGATGGACGCCACGAGCCAATAGATCCAGAAGGCTATCCAGCAGACAAAAATGACGAGGTCGATGACATGCATAGCGGACTCCCCCATCATGGTACGACGGCCAAGCGGACCGCCGCGCCACCGCTGGCGCGGCCAGTCCCGGCGCGGCCATTATGGCCCGCGAGTATCTCCGCCGCGAGGGCCCGCGATGACCAGCGATAACCAGCGCTGGACGCTGGGCCGCATCGAAGACGCCGCCTCGCGGCCAGGTTTAGCCTGCAGGCGAGAGGGCGCACAACAGATCTGGCATTTGACTGCCGGTTGCTCGATTGCGCCGCGTGGGCATCTGGCAATTCGACGGGACCGGGGCTCGCGCGAGCCCCTGCGGGCCGTGGCGGCGTGGCCCGGCGGACCCCGGGTGCGCGTACTGTCAGCTCTTGAACGCTTCTTGCAGCTCCCTGGTGATCTGGTCCATCGAGGCTTCCATCTCGCGCTTGACGACCTTGGTACCGGTGAACACGTTGTCGAGTGCTGGTTCGATAGTCGCCTCGCCAATCACAATGAGCCCTGCCTGGTCGGCAACGAGCTCCTCGGCCGCCTCGTCCAACTCCTTGCGGGGCAGGTTCCCGCGGCCGAACCACTCGGGGATGACGCGGGCGTGCGGCCGGTCCAGCCGCTTGACCACGTGCGGCTTGCCGTTCTCCTTGTCGATCACGGCCGCGTCGTACTTGCCGACCCCTTCGTCCTTGTGCAAGTGCTCGATGGTGTCCAGCACTGCCTGCGCAGCCGCGACCGTCGGGTACGAGGCGGCGTACACGACCACATATTCTGGCTCAGCCATGGCATCTCCTTGGGTTAACCCGGTGGATGAGTTTGGCGCTGGCCTGAGCTGTGACGCAAGCCAGGCCGTATACCAGCATCGCGCCGCAGCTCCGCCGAGTCCAGCGTATCGGGGCCTGACCGATCGTGCGGGCCTCTCCTGTCCCGCTATCGTTGCGTAACGGTCCTGCTCTGCGGGCTAGGTAGGCTGTTTTGAGGATCAGCGATGGTTACCTTCGGTCTGGTGCACGGCGCTTACCACGGCTCCTGGTGCTGGCAGAGACTCACGCCCGAGCTGGAGCGTTTCGGTCATCGGGTGCTCGCTGTGGACCTGCCCAGCGAAGATCCCCGAGCCGGGGCACCTGAGTACGCCGCGGCCGCACTGGGAGCCTTCGCAGAAGCTGACGAAGATCTCGTGGTCGTCGGCCATTCCCTCGCTGGGCTGACGATCCCGCTGATCGCCGCGGCCCGCCCAGTGCGCCAGCTGATCTTTCTCAGCTCCATGCTCCCGCGGCCGGGCAAGGCTCACGACCAGGTCCTGGACGCAGAGCCAGATATGATCCTTCCCGGCCCGAACGGCGGTGCCTACCAAGAGCCCCGGGGGACAGTCCGGTGGCGGGTGGACGCGGCCGCCCGCTGGTTCTACGCTGACTGCCCGGCTGATCTGGCCCTCTGGGCGGCCTCCCGTATGCGCGGCCAATGCTGGAAAATCACCAGCGAGGTCACCCCGCTGTCGGCGTGGCCAGACGTGCCGTGTGCTTACGTACTGGGCGCTCGCGACGTGGTTATCAACCCGGCGTGGTCACGTCGGGCCGCACCCAGCGTTCTGGGCGTGCGGCCCATCGAGATCGACGGCGGCCATTCCCCTTTCTTGGCCATCCCAGCGGCTCTGGCCCAGATATTCAATGATCTGGCCATAGCCGCGGGTTAGCGCAGCATCCCTGATACATGAGCCGCTGGGCCGGGCGTCCATTCGGTCGGGGTTGGCACTTTCTATATTTCCCGTGGTGGTTTACATCGTCGCGTTCGCGATCGCCCGGATCTCCCCCGGGCTGGCCTCGCGGTATACGTCTCAGGACGCGTCTTGTATTTCCTCGCGATCACGGTTCTGCACTCGGTGGCTCCGCGCGGCTCGGCGGAGCGTCAGTTCACCTAGTCACAGGACGCTCGGAATTGTCCTCTTAATGTAGGGCCGGTGAATTGCGGCAGGCCCCACGCTGGCTGCGACGCGCTTGCCTCTGCCATGATGTGAGTTCGGCTGTCGTTGCTGAGATTGGCGGGCACATGGATCTAGGCCAGGAGACGGAGGTCGGCCCTGCTGGTGAGGGGGCGGCCGCCGCGGCCGGGATGGTGCTGCTGACGCTGGCGTCGGCGCAGTTCTTGATGACGCTGGACAGCTCGGTCATGAACGTGTCGATCGCGACGGTGGCCAAAGATGTTGGTACGACGGTGACCGGCATCCAGACCGCCATCACCTTCTACACGCTGGTGATGGCATCGCTCATGATCACCGGGGGTAAGGTCGGCCAGATCCTGGGCCGCAAGCGCGCCTTCGCCATCGGCTGCATCATCTACGGTTCCGGGTCGCTGATCACCGCGTTGTCGCCGAATCTGGTCGTGCTGATGCTGGGCTGGTCGGTGCTGGAAGGCGTGGGGGCGGCGCTGATCATGCCCGCGATCGTGGCCCTGGTCGCTTCCAACTTCGCCCGCCCGCAGCGCCCGCGCGCGTACGGGCTGGTCGCCTCGGCGGGCGCGATCGCGGTGGCGGCCGGGCCGCTGATCGGCGGCCTGTTCACCACCTACGCGTCCTGGCGGTGGGTGTTCGTCGGGGAAGTCCTCGTCGTGCTGATCATCTTGGGGCTCACCGGCCGGATCGCTGACACGCCGCCCGAGCGGGGTGCGCGGCTGGACCTGGTGGGCACGGTGCTGTCCGCGCTGGGCCTGGGGCTGATCGTGTACGGCATCCTGCGCGGCGGCACGTGGGGTTTCGTCCAGCCCAAGCAAGGCGCCCCCCAGTGGCTGGGCTTGTCACCGGTGATCTGGCTAATCCTGTCGGGCGGCGTGGTGCTGCGGGTCTTCATGTGGTGGGAGACCCGCCGGCGGGATCGCGGCGGCGCCGTGCTGGTCGACCCGGCGATGCTGCGGAACCGGACCTTGCGCGGCGGCCTGACCGCGTTCTTGTTCCAGTACCTGCTCCAGGCCGGCCTGTTCTTCGCCGTGCCGCTGTTCTTGTCGGTGGCGCTCGGGCTGTCGGCAGTCGCGACCGGGGTCCGCCTGCTGCCGCTGTCGGTCACGCTGCTGCTGGCCGCCGCGGGCGTGCCCAAGGTCTTCCCCGAC